>QMMZ01000067.1 GCA_003647525.1 Deltaproteobacteria bacterium
TTACCAATTTCCAATTTCAAGTTTCAAGCCGTGAACGGCTACAATAATTTAAATCCTGAATATCTTGTAAATCCTGTCCAAAAAAATAATATTTAAAAACGCTAAAGTGTTAGATTCCTTTTATAAAAACAGCTCCCTCAGCTTTTCCTTGTCGTTTTTGATATGATACTTTCCAGTTTTTCGGAATAAGCGATTTTGCCCAGCCTAGAATAAACATGATGGCAAACTTCAAGCACCTCACGCACTTTTTGCTCCACGATCAGGATGGTCTTGCCGAATTTATTAATGTTTATGATACTTAAAACTTGATTCATATCTCGTTAAACCCAATTTTGCAGATTCAAGCCCTTGACCCTTATGGTGGCCATAATCTCTTCAGTTGTCTCTTCTCCTTCCCAACTGCCGGCTAATTTAAAAAAGTCTTCAGGCCATTCATCTTTGAGTTTTGCCTTGATCAAATCTGCAACCCATTTAGACCGCGATTTCCCTGAAACTTTTATGGCTTTATTCAGTTTTTCCGACAAATTATCATCAATATAAATGGCTAACTGTGGCATAATGACCACCTCCTTGAGATATATTTACAAGTATATTTTATAATCGTCAAATGGAAAAGTTGGAGGGAATTGATTGGCCACGAATAAACACAAATTTACACGAATAAGGAATAAAATCTTCTATCGAACAAATCTCTCGTGTTTAGGCCTTTCTTTTCCAAAAATCCTTAACCAAGTTTACTGTGCACTCCCATTGCTAAGCCAATGATTTTGTATGATAGATCTTTAAAAAACACTTCCAGAGGTGGAGCGATTTCCAACGCATTTTTACGAAGACGGTATTACAGGGATTGAGGGATCTCTTAATTGCCGTGCAATTATTGCATATAGACATTTTATTGGTGATACCGATTATTCCTTTCACGATTTAATGCAGGAAATTGTTCCGAAAATGCGAAACTCCTGAAAATTTAAAAATACCAACCCGTCTGCTAATGGATGAGTACGATAGACCTCGCAGACCACGTGTCAATCCTCTCAAGAAGAGGGACTTTTTGTCAGATCAATCCGGCCTGTATGGCTTGCCTAAAGCGGTTGGAGCTTTCCCAAAACAAATTTGAAGCACAGATTTAATACCTGGTTTATTTTCAGCCCACCTCAGCACGGATTCTTTCTCAACAAGATGCATCAGCAAAACTGTAAAAATCATTAAAGGAAACGGCGCAACCTGGAAAACCTGTGCAGGCACCGAAGGTAGCCATGCCTGGCAGTAAATAGCAGTAATTTGCAAAAAAGAGAAAAGGTATGCCCCAATCGCTACCTTTATCGGATTCCATGCGCCAAAAATAACGATAGCCAGTGCAATCCACCCTGTTCCTTCTGCTCCCTGGGGACGTCCCCATCCCGGTTTGGTGAAAAGAGAAAATGCAGCACCTGCAAGTCCCACAAGCAATCCACCGCAAACCGCATAAAAAAGCTGTACCTTTCGCGGGTCAGTCCCTCTGGCGTAGGCGGCTGCGGGATGCTCTCCCACAGACTTCAAATGAAGCCCCAAAGGGGTTCTATAAATATACCACCAGCAAAAACCTATAAGAAGCAGGCTGAAATAAACCGGCAAACATTGGTTGAAAAAAATCGATCCAAGGAACGGAACATCTTTTAAAAAAGGATATTAACGCTATGCGTTATTATAGTGGGTAAAGTTTTGAGAAGGCTAATTTTGGGACAGGCACTAATAATTGTCTTTTATTAGGCGAACCACTCTGTTTTCGATTTCATCCCTGATTTTACGCATAAAATCAATGGGTTTTCCTGCTGGATCAGGCAGATTCCAGTCCTCTGTTTTAACCCCGGGCATAAAAGCACACTCCTCACCGCAACCCATATTAATAATAATATCCAGCTTAACTTCATTAACTGCTTTTTTAATTGATTTGGGTTTGCGGAAAGCCATATCAAGCCCCTTTTCGCTCATTGCTTCAACCATTAAAGGATTAATTTTACCGGCAGGACTGCTGCCGCCGCTTATAACTTCAAATTTATCTCCTGCAAGGTGCTGCGCGAAAGCATCCGCTATCTGACTGCGGCATGCATTTTCCCGGCAGGCGAACATAATTTTTTTTCTTCCAAGAAAAGGTTCTATAAGCTGGTTTGCTTTTTCCTTTACTTCCTTTAAGACTGATGGGTGTTTTTGCATATCTCCCGGATTTTCAATCTGTCTGTATGTCAGGCTTCCTTCCAGGCTTGTTCCTACTGCATCAAAAAAATATTTAATTGTAAGATGAAGTCCATTAAATAGATTTTTTCCTTTTGTTGCTCCAAGGGAAAGAAGAAATCCGCGCCGCCATTTCCGGTTTGGGTCATTCAATTTTAGCTTGTATCTTCTTGCCCAAAGCGCTTGACTTCTGTCAATTAGAGCTTTTAACTGAGCAGGAGCGCTATAAAAGAAAATGGGTGTGGCAGTTACTATAATATCGGCCTGGCGCAACAGCGGATAAATTTCAGAGTTCATGTCATCATCAAGCGGACAGAAACCTTTTTTTTCACAGACAGAATATTCTTTACAAGGTATAATATTTTTCTTATCAGCATCAATGACTTTTATTTGTGCTCCCAACTTTTGTAATTCATTCATGAAAGCAGAGAGAAGAAAACTTGTGTTGCCGTTTTTTCGAGGGCTTCCCTGTAATCCAAGCGCCAGCATAGCTCCTTTAACCGATTCTCTTGTCAACACCTTCGGATTTGCAATCAGGCGTGTAACAGGTGGTGTCCAGAAATTCGCATTTCTTTTTGCATGATGGGCATTGTTCGGGCGGAGTTTCAGCTTCTAATGAATATCCGCAATTACTGCATTTCCAGCTTGGCATGGCGATTACCTCATCAGTAAACTTTTTGGTATTTTCAGGTGGAACTTTAATAAAACAGTTTTGGAGTTTCAGCAAGAGACAGGATAACAAATTTTATTTGCATATATGTTGCTTTTCGCTTAATATTTTCAGTAAAAATATTCGTAACACTTTAGCTTTTTGAAAACATATCCGCTTCAGGTATAATCAAATGCAAAATGGTGTTGAAATATAAGTTTAGAAGAATTCTGTTAAAATTGATACCACAGCCAATATTAAAAATAAAGCGATATTTAGTGCCTGGAGACAGCTAAAATGAGGGAACCTGATTCAGCGAGAAGGATTAAATCAGAAATTAATGATAGCTGTCAGGCTGCCTCAAGTTTTTTTGTCGAGAATATAAAATTACTTGCAAAAAAAATGTTTGATGGCGCAAATGGCAGCCACGACTGGGATCATACCAGGCGGGTATGTATGTTAAGCAAGCATATTGGAGCAGCAGAAGGATCTGACATGGATGTATTGCTTGTTGCGGCCTATTTGCATGATATTGGAAGATGTCTTCAGGATGCATCCGCTGGTGCAGTTTGCCATGCTGAAAAAGGCGCGCAGATGGCATGGCCTATTATAAAGGATCTTCCCCTTTCAGAAAGCCGGAAGGAAAATATTATTCATTGTATAAGATCCCACAGGTTCCGTGGAAATCATGTTCCAAAGACAGCGGAGGCAAAAGTTTTATTTGATGCAGACAAGCTTGATGCAATTGGTGCTGTCGGTGTGGCAAGAGCATTTTTATTTGCCGGTGAAGTTGGTGCAAGGTTGCACAGCCCTGATGTCAGCATAGAAGATTCCAGACCTTACTCAAAGGATGATACTGGTTACAGAGAATTTATGGTAAAACTTTCCAGGATTAAAGACAGAATCCAGACAAAAGAAGGACGGAAAATGGCAGAAGAGCGCCATGATTTCATGGAGCGTTTTTTTAAACGGTTTTTAGAAGAATATGAAGGGCAAAGGTAGTTATTATGAGCATTAATGTTGTTGAAAAAATTGATGAGTATGTAAAGGTAAGGCATTTGCTTGTAAGCGTATCAGACAAACATGGGCTTGATAAGTTGATACCTCAACTTCTTGAGATCAATCCAGATGCAAAAATTTTTTCCACAGGCGGTACGTTCAACAAAATAAAGGAGATACTTGGAGAAAAAGCTTCATCATGCCTGACCCAGGTTTCTGATTATACAGGCCAGCCGGAAACCCAGGGAGGTCTTGTTAAAACACTGGATTTCAAGATATATCTGGGACTGCTTACTGAGACTTATAATAATGCCCACAAAGAGGACTTAAACAGGACAGGTTCTGTGCCTATTGATATGGTTGTTTGTAATCTGTATCCTTTTAAAGAGACTATTGCAAAACAGGGAGTAACAGTTGAGCAGGCCAGGGGTAATATTGATATAGGCGGTCCCTGTATGATAAGGGCATCAGCAAAGAATTTTTTGCGGGTTGCATCTGTTGTTGATCCATTGGATTATGAAAAAATTATTTCTGAAATGACGGCAAATGACGGCAATATCTCTCTTGAACTTCGTTTTAATCTGGCGCAAAAGGCTTTTGCGCACACAGCAGTTTATGACCGTACTATTGCAGATTTTTTTGGTTCTAAATCATTTAACGATGTAACAAGCTGTTATTAGGATTTTTAAAGGAGATAAAATATGGCAGAAGATCTGAAAAAAATGTACAAGACAATCATGGATGACCATTTTACGCCGAATATGGAAATCAGCTTTACGGACAAGGATAAAAGGCAGACTCTTTTTTATGAAAAAGTTACCTGGACTATAGATAATGTTGAAAAAGGCTTAAGATACGGTGAAAATCCAGGGCAGGAGGCAGCTCTTTACAAACTTGTTAATGGAAACCTGATTCTTGGGGAAACACAAATCATACAGCCGGGCCGGTATCTGGCATCAGATATTGAACTTTTGCAGTCAGGCAAGCATCCAGGCAAGACAAATTTGACTGATGCTGACAATTCCCTTAATATCCTGAGATACTTTAAAGACAAGCCTACCGTGGTAATTGTAAAGCACAACAATCCATGCGGAGTGGCCCAGTCTGATACACTTGAGGATGCATATATTAAGGCGAACATAGCGGACAGAATCGCTGCCTTTGGAGGTTGTATTGCAGTTAACAGGTCTGTTGACAGAGCAACGGCTGAGACAATTAACAGACAGTATGCCGAAGTTGTAGTTGCCCCTGATTTTGAAGAAGGGGTTATGGATATTTTTGCAAAGAAAAAAAATCTCAGAGTTATAAGGATAGGCAATATAGACAGACTGACGGATTTTGTCGGGCAGAGATTTGTAGAATTCAAAAGCCTTATTGATGGCGGTATTATTACGCAGTGGTCTTTTGTGCCTGCTGCCCGGTCAAAGGGTGATTTAAAGATGGCCGAGTGTGAATACAAAGGGAAGAACTACAGAGTAAGGCGGGAGCCAACTGAGAAGGAATATAATGATATGCTGTTTGGATGGCTGGTAGAGTCGGGAGTTACATCGAACTCTGTTATTTATGTAAAAGACCTGGTTACAGTTGGTATTGGCACAGGCGAGCAGGACAGGGTAGGGGTTGCCGAGATAGCGCGGGATAAGGCATATCGAAAGCTTGCTGACCGTTACTGCTTTGAGATGGATCAAATTCCTTATAATGAATTAAAAGATAAAGATAAAAAGCAAGAGATTGACAGCAGAGTTGCAAGTAAAAAGGGCGGACTGATAGGTTCCGCAATGGTCAGTGATGCATTTTTCCCATTCAGGGATGGTGTTGATGTGGGGCTAAATGAAGGTGTTTCCGCAGTGATTCAGCCGGGCGGGTCAAATAATGATTATCAGTCAATTGAGGCCTGTAACGAGGCAGATGCCACAATGGTTTATACAGGGCAGAGGAGTTTCAAGCATTAACCCGTATTTCTCATGACATTGCTTGCCTGATCTAACAGTCTTCTTACTTTTTCATGAAAAATAAGGTAGCCGTTTACGTCTTGAAACTTGAAATTGGAAATTGGGAAGAACACTACAAAAGCACGAAGGCCAAATTTCTAATTTCAACGTTCCGTGAACGCTCATAAAATAAGGTCATATATTGCTGTTGCTCTAAATGAGCCGGAAAAAGATTTAATTATACGACTTACTGGAAGCTGTGATTTAGTTTCTCCGGAAGTTTTGCCTTTTGAGATTGGCAACGCATTAACGGCAATGTTGAAAAAAGGCTTTTTACAGGCAGATGAGGTGGCTTTGTCGTGGGAAATCGTGCAGCATATACCTGTTGATTTGCGGCGTATCAACATAAAATCTGCCTTAAAAATCGCCATAGAATTTAACATTTACGCTTATGATGCCTATTTTTTACCGAGCCCTTAACTCAGCGATATGTATAAACTTTCAGATAATTAATTTCACAAGGCCAGAAGGAGGAAGGCGTATTAGTTATACGTCGACGACTGATAACACAGTGAAATTATTTATCTGAAAGTCTATAGCTATTCCCAACTATTAATTATTGCCCAAAAAGAAAGGAGAAATTATGAAAGGTAAGTTTTGCTTTATTCTGTCCATTGTAACACTACTGATGGTGAGTAGTTGGCCTGTTTATGCTGAACAGCAACAGGACTGTTTTTCATCGAGTCTCCACCACACTGGTGAAGGAATGCGATATTGGTATGAGGCTAAGGATGGCTTCATGGCGATAACAGGCATTCCGTATGAAAAGCTTGGCTGTAAAAACTGCCATTCAAAAGGGTGCAATGACTGTCATCTTAAGAAAACAGAAAAGGGTCTTGTTTACTCACTGGAAATGGCCCGAGACCGTAAAACCTGTCTAAAGTGCCATGCCCGAGAGAAAGCCACAATTAAACTGGATGAAGGCAGGGATGCTTTAGGTGTACATATGAAGGCCGATATGACCTGTTCTGATTGTCATACGCCGAGAGAGATTCATGGAGATGGGAATATTTACAAAAGCATGAGAGATCCTGGTGCTATGGATGCAGCTTGCACCAACTGTCATACGAAAGACTCAGAGAATTATCCCGCAGTTCCGGAAACCAGGTCCCACACCGTCCATAAGAACAAGTTGGACTGTAATGCCTGTCATGTCCAAAACACTCTAACTTGCTACAATTGCCATTTTGGTGAATTTGCAAGGACTAAAAGCAAACCAAAAAGCTTTGCAGTAAAGGTCAAAGATTTTTTACTTTTGGTAAAATACAGAGGAAAAGTTACAAGCGGTACAATGCAAACCTTAGTCGGTTCTAAGAACGAACCCTTTATAGCCTATGTTCCTTACTTTACTCATTCAATTATGGGTGAGGGCAGAAGGTGCGAGCAATGCCACGCTACGAAGGCTGTTAATATCCTTGCCTCATCTAAAAAATTTACTCCGGCCACCTTCAAGGATGGCAAACTCGAGTTTTACAAAGGCATGCTCCCTCTGGTTCCGAGTCTTTTGAACTGGCCGTTTTTAGAAAAGAAGGAAGGCAAATGGGTGCCTTTTGAGCCTACGGTGAACCCTCTCATCCAAATGGCGGTTTATGCTGAACCATTCACGCAGGATGAGCTGAAGAAGTTGCAAATGAAACAAAAATACGGAAAGTAGTTTGAATTTCAGAAGCTATAAGGCACTATATAACAATCGGCTGAACACCGGCTGGGAAAAGCCTTCGGTTTTTCCCAGCCCCAAGGAGGAAATAGGTGGCTGAGAGAGTGTGTCCTCTATGGGTTGGTTATCTTCTTGCTAGTCCTGTAAGAAAATTATTTCAAAATCCTAAAAAGATACTCGCCGCATACGTCAAGGACGGGATGAAGGTTTTAGATATTGGCTGTGCAATGGGTTTCTTCAGTTTGCCCCTCGCACAGATGATCGGTTCGAACGGAAAAGTCATATGTGTTGATGTGCAAGAGAAGATGATTAAATCACTCGAAAAACGCGCGCAGAAAGCAGGATTGGCCAATAGAATTGAAACACGCATATGTCACAATAATTCACTTGCTCTGGATGACCTTAAGGGAAAAATCGATTTCGTTTTTGCATCTGCTGTTGTACACGAAGTTCCTGATGCCCACACGTTTTTTTTTCAGATATATGAAACGATAAAACCTGCTGGAA
>QMMZ01000068.1 GCA_003647525.1 Deltaproteobacteria bacterium
CTTATTGGAAAATCGCCGTAAGCATATCCTAAATCCACAAATGCATCTTGCAAATGAAGGGGTTTCGGATAATATATTGCTGCAGGAATTCCATCAGATTTTAACCCTTCGAGAACCCTTTCCCTTTCGGGGTGCAAAATGGAATACTGGGCCCAGGCTGATAAATTATCATCCTTTACATAAGGAGTTTTTACCACATCATTTAAACCTTCTGTATATCGATTGGCTACCTTTTGACGCAATTGAATTTCTTCCTCAAAAATTTCAAATTTTGCTAATAAAATAGCTGCCATTAAGGTGTCCAACCTACCATTAATCCCAACACGAATATTATCATATTTATTTGTTCCCTGTCCATGAACCCGAATAGAGAGCAATTTATCATAAATATCCTTATCATTCGTAAAGCACATTCCGCCATCACCATAAGTTCCAAGTGGTTTAGCGGGGAAAAAGCTGGCACCGGCAACATCAGCTAATGAACAAGCGCGTTTACCTTTATAAACACCTCCAAATCCCTGGGCAGCATCTTCCAGCACAAACAATCCATGCTTTTTAGCGATGGTATTGATCTCATCATAATCAGCTGGCTGCCCAAAAAGATCCACAGGAATAATTCCCTTCGGATTTAGTTTTCCTTCACTTTTAACCTTGAGAATAGCCTCTTCAAGTTTACTGGCATCCATGTTATAGGTTTCCGGATCAATATCAACAAACACTGAAGTTGCTCCTAATAATTGTACCACTTCTGCAGTTGCAATAAATGTAAAGGGAACAGTAAATATAGCGTCTCCCGGTTTTACATTATAGGCCAACAATGGCATAAGCAATGCATCTGTTCCGCTTGATACGCCTATGGCATAATCTACACCAACATACTCTGCAAGTTTAGCCTCAAGCTCTTTTACTTCAGGGCCCTGAATATATTTACCGTGTTCCAGAACTGTCTGAATATTGGCATCAATTTTTGCCTTAATTCTTTGTTGTTGTGCTTTTAAATCAATAAATTGCATATTATAATATTTAAATTTGTTCTACTTTATTTCCTTCTTTTTTGTATTGCCGTCCACATTTTGAGCAACTTGCATTTTCAGTTTGATCACCTGATCTTGAAAGTGATAATTTTTGTCCACAGGCACACACCCATCCTTTTATTTCAGCAGGGGTTCCAACCACCATGGCATAATCAGGAACATCTTTTGTAACAACAGATCCTGCTCCTACCAAAGCATATTTACCAACAGTATTTCCACAAACAATGGTAGAGTTGGCTCCCAGGGAAGCACTTTTTTTCACGATTGTGTTTAAGTAAAACTCTGTTCCTCTCTGTGGAAATTCACTTCGTGGATTCATAATATTTGTAAACACCATTGAGGGGCCACAAAAAACATAGTCTTCCAATTCAACGCCCTCATAAACAGAAACGTTATTTTGTATTTTTACATTGTTACCAATTTTAACGTTGTTACCTACATTTACATTTTGTCCAAGTGAACAATTTTTACCAATAACTGATCCTGTTTGAACATGTGAAAAGTGCCAGATTTTTGTTCCTTCATCTATGGTAACATTATCGTCAACATAGGCACTTTCATGTACAAAATACTTTTTTTCCATCTAATATATTGTGTTTTATAATTTACTTTGTGCTTGCTCTAAAACCCTCAAAACAGTCAAACCTTCCTGACCATCTGTCCGTGGGGTTTTTCTAGTATTGATACATTCTGCGAAATGTTTCAGTTCTTCTTCTAATGGTTGTTTTAATTCTATGTCTATTGTTTCATAATCGGCTTTTTCAGCAACCGGAATTTTTCCTTGTTCCCATTTAATTTTATGGGGATATATAAACAGTTTTTCTTTACTAACATCATCAAATACAACCATTTTCTCCGATCCAACAACAACAAGCTTCTGCTCTTTAAAAGGGTGTAGCCAACTTACAAAAACATGTGTTTTAACGCCATTTTTAAACTCCATGGTAGTCATTGTTGTGTCAAAAATGTCCTTGTTAATGTATGATCCTCCATGAGCCTCTACCCGCAATGGTTCCTCTCCATTCATAAACATTATAATCAATGAAATATCATGTGGGGCAAAGCTCCACAGAACATTTTCTTCTGTTCTCAGTTTTCCAATATTTAAACGATTAGAATAGATGTAACGAATCTGCCCCAACTCTCCCGAATCAATCATTTCTTTTAATTTGAGCACAGCAGAATGAAACTGCAATATATGCCCAACCATCAGTATTTTTTTATTGTCTTTGGTGATCTTGACAAGTTCTTCACCCTCTTTAACATTCAATGCCAATGGTTTTTCAACCAGCACATCTTTTCCTGCTAATAAACTTGCTTTGGTAAGCTTATAATGCAATTCAGCTGGTGCAGCAATAACAACTCCCTTGAGATCATCATTTTTAAGAAAAGCGTCAAGATCTTTGACAAATTTTACATCCGGAAATTCTTTTACCCTTTGTGCAATAATTTTATCTGAAGTTTCCAGCACGCTATGTAAAACTCCAATATTATACAAATTTCTCAGATGGTTTTTTCCCCATGCTCCAGCACCTATTAATCCAATGTTTTTATCCCGTTTCATAATAATAGTAAATAATGGCTTGAATATCCTAATTAAATCGATCGAATTTTGCCGGCAAATATAGTCAAATATTGAAACAAACAAAGGTTTTGAATATTATTGTTAATAAATTAACAATGGTTAATTCTATCCTTTATCAAATATATATTTCACATATATTTTGTTTAATTTATCTTTGCATTTTTAAGCAACCGGAATAATGTCAAGATATTTCTTAGTTCTATTTGTCTCAGTGATATTATATAATTTCAATCCTGCATTTTCTCAGGTTTCTGCCTCCGATTCTGCAATAAGTATCCCGATGTTTTATGTTACTTATGCATATCAGTTTCCGGGAGGTGACATGGCAGATAGATTTGGCAACAATTCGAGCATTGGCGGAGGTTTTCAATGGAAAACTACCAAAAATTTAATTGTTGGGGGTGAATTTCTTTTTTTGTTTGGCAATAATGTAAAAATTGCCGATGATATTATGTTTAACCTCAAAACCAATGATGGGGACATTATTAGCATGTCTGGAAATTTCACAAACTATGCTATTTTCGAGCGGGGTTATTACATTTCAGGTAGAATCGGTAAGTTAATCCCGGTTCTCAGTCCAAATGAAAACTCAGGATTTGTTGTTATGGGAAGTTTGGGCTATTTTCAGCATAAAATCAGGATTGAGGTAGAAAAAAATACTGCTCCTCAATTAGATGGTGATTACAAAAAGGGTTATGATCGATTGGCGGGAGGTTTTTCATTAAGCCAATTTGTGGGATATATGCATATAGGCGATAATCGATTATTGAATTTTTTTGGAGGTGTTGAAATTTATGAAGCATGGACAAAACCCAAAAGGGAGGTAAACTTTGACACAACAAAACCAGATTTAATTACAAATCGATTTGATTTATTAGTTGGATTGAAGATCGGTTGGCTAATACCAATATTTCAACGTATGCCTGAAAAGTATTATTATTATTAGTCATAAAATATCTTATGCATCTTCTTTATAATATTGGAATTTTTCTTTACTATACTATAATCCTGGTAGCATCTATTTTTAATGATAAAGCAAAAAAATGGATAGACGGACGAAAAAATATATTTACCCGCATAAAGCAGAAAATTGACCCTTCACAAAAAATCATTTGGTTTCATGCAGCTTCCTTAGGCGAATTTGAGCAGGGAAGGCCCGTTATAGAATCATTTCGCACCAAATACCCAGATTATAAAGTTTTGCTTACTTTTTTTTCACCCTCTGGCTATGAAATAAGAAAAGACTACGAACAAGTTGATTTTGTATTTTACCTTCCCATTGATTCAAAGAAAAATGCCAAAAAATTTATCCAAATTGTTAGTCCTGATATAGCGGTTTTTATCAAATACGAATTTTGGTATAACTATATCAATGAATTAAAGAACAACAATATTCCTATTTTTACTATTTCTGCAATTTTTAGAAAAAATCAACATTTTTTTCAATGGTATGGAGCTTGGTTCAGGACAATGCTAAAAAACATAACTTACTTGTTTGTACAAAACCAGAAATCCTTTGATCTTCTAAAATCCATCAATATGGAAAATATGACCATTGGAGGAGATACAAGATTTGACAGGGTTTATACCATTGCCGAACAAGCAAACACTTTCCCGCTTGTTCAAAAATTTGCCGGCCAGCATAAAGTACTGCTAGCTGGTAGTACATGGTCTCCGGGAGAAAGCCTGATTAATCAACTTCTTTTAAATAATCAGAAGATCAAACTTATCATAGCCCCTCACGAGGTTCACGAAGAAAGAATTAAATCAATCCTGAAGCTATTTGAAACAAAAAATGTTCTTCGATATTCTGAAGCAGAGGAAAAAAATATTGAATCCGCCGATGTATTGATCATTGATCAAATTGGTATCCTTTCTGGTTTGTACCAGTATTGTGACATCGCCTATATTGGTGGTGGTTTTGGTAAGGGTATACACAATATACTTGAAGCTGCAACTTATGGTAAACCAGTCATTATTGGCCCCAACTATAAAAAATTCAAAGAAGCAGTTGACCTCATTGAAATAGGTGGAGCTCTTCCCGTGTCAAATGAAACTAATTTGAAAGAAGTGTTTTCAAAACTTACTAAGGATGATGAATATTATTCTATGGCATCATCAACTTGTAAAACTTTTATAGAAGAAAACAGAGGTGCAACCGACAAAATCCTGAATAAACTTTCAGGCTATGTGAAATAATCCTTGTTATTTTTTCCAGAATGAAGGAGAGAAAAGAATAATAACTGTAAACAGTTCCAACCTGCCTAAAAGCATTAAAAATGATGCAAGCCATTTTGCGGTTGAAGGTAAAGCATTATAATTTTCAACAGGCCCCACTGCTCCAATACCAGGACCTATATTACCAAGTGATGCAATTGTAGCTCCAATTGCTGTATCAAAATCAAGTCCAAGAAGAGTCATAATAAAAGTACCGGCAAAGAAAATCAATATATAAAATAGAAAAAATGCCATGATCATATGAATAATTTCCCGGGGTACTGCACGTCCATTAAATCTTACGGGAATAACCGCCTTTGGATGAATCATCCGCTTAAACTCCAAAGCACTGTTTTTTAGCAATAAAATTTGTCTTGCAATTTTTATTCCACCAGCTGTAGAGCCCGCGCTTCCACCGATAAACATCAGTAGAAAAATAAAAATCCATAAATTCCCGGGCCAAAACATATAGTCCGATGTAACAAATCCGGTAGTGGTTACAATTGAAACTACCTGAAACAATGTGTTCCTAAATGCTTTTTCAACAGCAATATCACTATACCACAACATTAGAGCTGTAATCAAAAAGACAAATCCAAATGTGAACAAAATATAATATCGGTATTCTTCATTTTTCCATACCTCCCTTATTTTACCATGCAAACTAAGGTAATGAAGTGTAAAGTTAGTTCCAGCCATAATCATAAAAACAACAATAACATATTGAATATATGGAGAATAGCCTGCAATACTTGTATTTTGTGTTGAAAATCCACCTGTTGCCATGGTGGCAAAAGAATGACACATTGAATCAAATAAATTCATTCCACCTGACAATAACAATACGGTTTCAATTGCAGTTAGCATCACATAAATGAGCCAAAGTCTTTTGGCAGTCTGGGTAATTCGCGGGTGTAATTTATCAGGTGTAATTCCCGTTCCTGGCATTTCAGCCACGAACAATTGCATTCCGCCAATACCTAAAATCGGTAATATGGCAACTGATAAAACAATAATACCCATTCCTCCAATCCAATGTGTCAGACTTCTCCAGAATAGCAAGCCTTTGGGCATGGATTCAATATCATCCAAAATAGAAGACCCGGTAGTAGTAAAACCTGAAATGGTTTCAAAAAATGCATTTGTAAAATTGGGAATAGTATTGCTTATTAAATATGGCAATGTGCCAAAAAGTGAAATAACAAGCCAGGTAACTGTAACAATAATATAACCTTCTCTTTTGCCAATCTGGCGCTCTGCACTCTTAGTAAAAAACCAAAGAACCAAGCCAGTCCCAAAAGTAATCAAACCGCTATATAAAAGGCTTAAGCATTTTTCTCCACAGTAATAGAGTGAGAACGGAATTCCGGTAAACATAAATAATCCTTCAATAATTAGCAGAATTCCAAGAAATTGCAGAATTATTTTTCCATTAATTTTTGACAGTATCGACATCGGAAAACAAAAGTAAAGAATTAATTAAACAATTTGTCTACCTTGTGAATTGCCTTAGGCAAAGCAAACACAACAACTTTGTCATTTTCCTGAACCTGGAAATCACCAACGGCAATATAACTGTTCTTGCCCCTTACAATTCCGCCTATTATTGAGCCTTCAGGAATACTTAATTTACGTATTGGCTTTTTAGTTATTTTAGAATTATGCTTGGCAACAAATTCAAGCACTTCAGCATCAATACCACTTAAACATTTAATTGAAGTTACTTCGGCATCCATTGTAAAACGTGCAATATAACTTGCCGTTATCAATTTTTTATTGACAATGGTATTGATACCAATATTTTGAGAAATGTCGATATAATCAATATTTTCAACAAGCGCAATGGATCTCTTAACACCAAGTTTGGTAGCATGCAAACAAGTAAGAATATTAGTTTCAGAATTATCAGTAACAGCGATAAAAGCATCTGTTTCACTGATACCCTCATCTCTCAATAGTTCAATATCCCTGGCATCGCCATTGATTACCATGGTTTTCTCCAGATCATTTGCAAGCCATTGACTTCGCTCCTTTTCAATTTCAACAAGCTTGATATCCATTGATTTTTCCAATCGCTGGGCTGTTTTTCTACCAATTCTACCTCCCCCGACAATTAAAATATCTTTGATCTCGATGTGCTGTTTTCCGCCCAACTTCATTAAAGTCATGATTCCGTCCGGCTTCGTAATTACATAAGCCAGATCATTCGCCATAAAAACATCATCCCCATTAGGAATAATCGTTTGAGAAGCCCTGTGTATAGCTACAGCCCTGAAATTCAGCATAGGAAATTCATTGGCAATATCGTTAAGGCTTTTGTTTACTGCGGGAGCATTTTCTTCGAGTTTGATGAGAAACAAAGAAAGCCGGCCATGGGAAAAATTATAAATCTCAGTAGCGGCAGTTTGTTTAAGCAATGCTATAATTTCATCAGCAGCAATACTTTCGGGACAAACCAATTCATCAACACCCTGACCTTTAAAAATTTCCCTGATTCCAGAAGATAGATATTCTGTATTATTGATTCTGGCAATTGTTCTTTTAGCTCCAAGCTTTTTCCCCAATATGCAAGAAATGAGGTTTGTTTGCTCATCATGTAAAACCGAAATCAGTAAATCTGCTTTATTAATCCTTGCTTTATTTAAAACAGATACTGATGTACAATCGCCTGTAATTGTCATGATATCCGTATGGGATTCAAGCATCATCAGTAACTCCTCATGCGGATCAACAATCGTTATATCATGATTTTCATCATGCAGCATCTTAGCTAAATGAAATCCAACTTCACCATCACCTGCAATAATGATATTCATATTCAAATTTTTTAATTCATTGCGAAATAAATCTATTAATTGTTAAAAATCAATATAAATTTCATAAAGCTTTCGGAAATATCACTAATTGTTGAAATTATTTTAACAATCTAAGGATCTATCCGGAACCTATCCCAATCCAATCCCACTTTAAATTTTTCTCTTAAACTATATAGATTTTTTAGGTTGAGCTCTATGGAAAGAAATTCTTCAACCCCAGGTTTGGTTTGTGATACAATATTTCCCAATGGGTCAATCACCATAGAATCACCCGAATGATAAACCTTATTACCATCGCTTCCAACCCTGTTAACCCAAATAACATAGGTTTGATTTTCGATTGCCCGGGCAACTA
>QMMZ01000069.1 GCA_003647525.1 Deltaproteobacteria bacterium
ATCCATTAAGCAAAGTTGTTGTTTATAATATGGACCGGATTTTTGCTCTTTTGGACCGTATTGATTATAATAATACAAACCGCATCCAGTTTGACGGAGAAACTCTCTGGATACAGATTGATCAGTAATATAGACTTTCAAATAAATAATTTCACTGCGTTATCAGTCGTCGACGTATAACTAATACGCCTTTCCCCTTCTGGCCTTGTGAAATTAATTATCTGAAAGTCTATAGTTGCGGAATTAAAATACAAGTGGAGCAGAGCAATACATGATAAAACGATATACAAGAAGTATTATGGGCGATATCTGGAGTGATGAAAACAAGTACAACACATGGCTGAAAGTTGAAATTTTAGCCTGTGAAGCCATGGCGCAAAACAAAATGATTCCACCGAAAGCGTTTAAAAACATAAAGAAAAAAGCTGGTTTCTCCGTTAAAAGAATAGAAGAAATAGAAGCTGAGACCAAACATGACGTAATAGCCTTTCTGACAAATGTTGCTGAACATGTCGGGCCTGACTCGAGATATATCCACATGGGGCTGACATCTTCAGACATTCTTGATACAAGCATGGCATATCTTCTCAAAAAATCTGGGGAAATTATCATAAAAGACTGCGAAAACCTGTTAAGTATAATTAAGAAAAGAGCCTTTGAGCACAAGGATACCGTCATGGTCGGAAGATCGCACGGAATTCATGCAGAACCTGTTACCTTTGGGCTGAAACTGGCAGTCTGGTATGATGAAATGAAGCGCAACAGAAAAAGATTTGAGCGTGCTGTCGAAAACATCAGTTTCGGTCAATTTTCAGGGGCAGTCGGTACTTTTGCCAATATTCCACCGGAAATTGAAGCATATGTTTGCAAAAAACTGGATCTCAAACCAGCCCCTGCTTCAACGCAAATCATACAACGAGATCGATATGCCGAATATTTTACAGCGTTAGCTATCATGGCATCATCAATCGAAAAGATGGCTCTTGAAATCAGGCATTTGCAAAGAACAGAAGTTCTTGAGGCAGAGGAGTATTTTTCAAAAGGTCAGAAAGGTTCTTCAGCCATGCCTCACAAGAGGAATCCAATAGGATCTGAAAACCTTTGCGGCCTCGCACGGATCATCAGGGCTAATGCTATGGCTGCCCTAGAGAACATCCCTCTCTGGCATGAAAGGGATATAAGCCATTCATCTGTTGAGAGAATAATCGCCCCTGACAGTACAATACTTATTGATTACATGCTAAACAGGCTAAAGGGTTTGATTAACAATCTTGTTGTATATCCCAAAAGAATGAAAGAAAATCTTAATATGCTGAACGGTCTTATCTTTTCTCAACAAATACTTCTTGCTCTTGCCAAATCAGGAGTAAGCCGTGAAGACGCATATAAAATGGTTCAGAAACAGGCAATGCGTGTGTGGAAAGAAAAAAAGCCTTTTAAGTACCTGATAAAGAAAGATAAAGGGATATGCGCTCATCTAAGCAAGAAAAAAATTGAAGAAATATTTGACCTCAACTATCATTTAAAGTATATCGGCATAATTTTTGATCGTGTATTTGGCCATGAAAACTGACTATTACTTAATTCTCTTAAAAAGTATCTTGCTGATTATTATCCTTGCAGTATGTCAAGGATGTCAGATCGTTTCATCAGTAAAACAAATTGAAGCATCATTCGATCCTTACCAGGGAAGCACTTACAAAGCAGTGCTAATGAAATGGACGAGTGAAGCTCGCATATATAGAGGCCTTGATCTTGAGCTAATGACTTCAACTACCTTCAAATCGCCTGAATTCAGAGAGGCCTATGCAAATGAGTATGTCAGAACTTATAATCTTACTAGTGAAGAAAAGGAAAAACTTATAAAAGATCAAAAACAAGCTTCTTTGATATACAACGATTTTATAATGTCCGCATACGTACCGGATAAAAAATGGAATGATTTTAATAAAAAAGATTCTATATGGAAAATATATCTTAACGCAGGCAATAAAACAAAAATAACACCGATCGAGATAAGGAAAATTAAAAAGATTGATGCAGTGCTTGCTCACTTTTTCCCATATATTAACACCTGGGAATCAATTTATCTCGTCAGATTCCCTGTAAAGTTGACGGGAACCGACAAAAATATAATTAATGATACCTGCTCAAATATAAAAATTGAAATTACAAGTGTACTCGGTACTACTGAAATGGTCTGGAATAATAACTTTAAACATGGAGGTTAATTTTGATTAATATAGCATTTGCAATGGGACAGGGCGGAGCAGCAGGCGGCGGACAACCAGGCGGGTTTACAGCATTTATCCCCCTGATTATCATGTTCGCCATATTCTATTTTCTGCTTATCCGGCCCCAACAGAAAAAAAGTAAACAACATCGTGAAATGATAAGTGCTCTAAAAAAAGGTGACCGCGTTGTAACAAGCGGTGGTATTCATGGAAGAATTACCAGTGCGGATGATAACACGGTAACAGTGGAAATAGCAGATAGAGTACGAATAAAAATAAATCGCGGGAATATAGCTGCACTAAATCAACCTTCCCAGCCCCAGCCATCTGTTGAAAACAAGGCTGATTAAGTATATAAAGTGCCTAAAGTGAGCTAAAATGCCTAAAGTTTTGCAACCTGTGCGGTTAGCCGTTAGCATCGAAAAGGGGTGGAAATGAGAGATTTTAGAGATCTTAATCAACAGTTCAATGAGGTATGAACAGTTTTATCTAAAAGCTAACCGCTAATGGCTAAAAGCTAACCGCACAGGTCGAAGTTTTGTGGTACGCCTTCGGCGTGCTAATTGATAAGCCAAAGTTATTGAGAGTTTGCCTCTATCGTACATTGATGACTTAAGGAATATATAAAATGGCAGCATTCCTTAACTTTAGGCACTTTAATATACTTTAGCTCACTTTAGGCACTTATATTATTGAAGGGAATATCCAATTGAAGAATTTTTCATGGCGAGTAATTATAGTCTTTGCGGTAATTATAGCTGCAATTGTTTATATTTTTCCTACAATAAATCAAGGCTGGTGGCCCCATAAAAAGATAAATCTTGGTTTAGATCTTCAGGGAGGAATGCACCTTGTACTTGAAGTTGATACTGATAAATCAGTTGAAAGTACTATAGAACGTATGACTTATGAAGTCCGGAGTCTTTTAAAGAAAGAAAATATAAGGTATGTCGGAATAGACAGAATAGAAGACACCAAAATATCGCTCAAAATACGTGGTAACAACAATATCCTGAGTTTTAATAAACTGCTGGATACTGAACTTAAGGATTTGCGGGTTCTTTCGAAATCGACTGATAATGAAATACTTACCATGATATTAAATTTGCCGGACAATGAAACTCGTCATATAAAAAAGCTGGCGACTGAACAGGCACTTGAAACAATAAGAAATCGTATCGATCAGTTCGGTGTAAATGAGCCTGATATACGTCGTCAGGGTGAAAAACGAATTCTTATCCAACTCCCGGGCATCAAAGACACACAAAGAGCAAAGGAGTTAATTGGTAAAACAGCTCTTCTGGAATTTAAATTGCTGGATGAAACCCATGACCTGAATGCCGCTTTAAAAGGAAATATACCGGCGGGCAGTGAACTTCTTTATCAGGACAATGAGGACACCGCAACAGAACGCGCCATAAGTACCCCCTATCTTGTAAAGAAACGAACTCTTCTAACTGGTGAATACTTGACGGATGCAAGGGTTCAGATAGACTCCCAGTTCAATGAACCATATATTTCCATCAATTTTGATAAAAAAGGGGCAAGGATTTTCGAAAGAATAACAGAAGAAAATGTTAAAAAACGACTTGCAATAGTCCTGGATAATAAAGTCTATTCCGCTCCTGTTATTCAGGAAAAAATTAGCGGCGGCGAAGCACGCATTACAGGAAATTTTACAACAGAAGAAGCGCGTGACCTTGCAATTGTTCTTAGGGCGGGCGCGCTGCCGGCTCCGGTTGAAATCATTGAGGAACGAACTGTAGGCCCCTCTCTTGGAGCTGATTCAATAAGAAAAGGGCTTATCTCCATGTACGTTGGGGGTATACTCGTTGTTCTGTTTATGGTTGTATATTATAAGGTTTCAGGCCTTATCGCAAACATTGCACTTATCCTTAACATTGTTCTGATTGCCGGAGGACTTGCAGGATTTCAGGCCACCTTAACTCTTCCAGGTATTGCAGGAATCATATTAACTATAGGGATGGCTGTTGATGCCAATGTTCTGATATTTGAACGTATCAGAGAAGAAATGAATCTGGGCAAAACTCAGAGAGCTGCCGTAAATGCAGGCTATAGTAAGGCCACCCTTACCATTCTTGACGCAAACGTAACAACTCTTATCGCAGCTCTTGTTCTGTTTCAGTTCGGAACCGGGCCGGTAAAGGGTTTTGCCGTAACACTGAGTCTTGGCGTATTAGCAAGCCTGTTTACAGCGCTTATCCTTACCCGGCTTGTTTTTGATTATCTCCTGATAAACAGAAAAATTAAAAGTTTGAGTATATAAATATGAAATTTATAAAATCCGACATAAATTTGAATTTTACAGGAAAAAGCAAGCTGGCATTCTACATATCCGCAACAATGATTCTTGTCAGCTTTTTTTCCCTAATACTCCACAAAGGCCCAAAATATGGAATCGATTTTGCCGGCGGCACTTTAATACAGGTAAAGCTCTTTGCTCCTGCAAGCATTAATATAATCAAATCGGGACTTGATACCATTGATCTTGGCAAATCGTCTGTTCAACAATTTGGAGACAAAGAAGAGAATGAATATCTTATCAAAACCGACATATCGGTTATGACCTCTCAAGGACTTTCCGGCAAGGTAAAGAAAGCCCTGGAAGCCGCTACAGGAAACGAGGTAGAAATCCGGCGCATTGAAATGGTAGGCCCTCAGGTGGGTAAAGATCTGCGTGAAAAAGCGCTCTTCGCCATGTTCTATTCCCTGCTTTTTATTACAATATATATATCCGGTCGTTTTGAATTCAAGTGGATTTTAAGCGGAATCATGGCAGTAGCACTTATGAGCAGTGTCTATTTTCTCTCTTTTATTAACCTCAGCAGCATACCTATCCTGATCACAGCCGCACTCATCCTGGCCATTATACTCTTCTGGTTCCTCAATCTGAAATATGCAATGGGTGCTATTGTAGCTATAATCCATGATGTTATAATTACCGTAGGTATCTTTTCTATTTTTGATAAAGAATTCACTTTGCCTATTATTGCCGCACTTTTAACTATTATAGGTTATTCTTTAAACGATACAATAATTGTTTTTGACCGCATACGAGAAAATTTAAAAAAATACCGGAAAAAACCTTTGGATTTCACTATTAATAAAAGCATTAATGAAACTCTAAGCCGTACCATATTGACCTCTGTAACAACCCTTACAGTTGTTATTGCGCTGTTTGTCATTGGAGGCGGCATCGTCCACGACTTTGCATTCGCAATGATAATTGGAATTCTTATTGGAACGTATTCATCAATATACATCGCAAGCCCAATACTTCTGATATGGCAAAGGAGCGGAAAGAAAATTTAGTTATGAGAACCCTGTTTTCATGGTTTGCCCTTAAAGCTGTCTCCGGTATAGGAAATCATCTTTTTAAACGGTTGTTAGACCGCTTCAGCTCACCGAGCCTTGTTTTTGAAGCACCACAGGAAGATCTTCTTCAGGTAAACGGCATAACGCCCCGCATAGTTACTGCGATTAAAGCTCACAACATACCGGAACCAGTCAAAAAAGATTTCGATCTTGTAATGAAAAAAGGCTATCAAATTGTTACAATGTCTGATCCGGTTTACCCTTCTCTTCTACTTCAAATACCGGATCCACCGCCCTTTTTATATGTTTTTGGGAATCTTTGTAACTCTATAAGGAATATCGCCGTGGTGGGATCCAGAAATGCGACAAGCTATGGTATTTCAATAACAAAAAGGCTGTGTGAGGAATTAGCTGCTCTTGATTCTACAATAGTAAGCGGCATGGCTGTAGGGATTGATACTGCTGCACATACAGGTGCTTTAATGGGCAAAGGAAAAACAATAGCTGTGCTTGGAAGCGGTCTCGAAAGAATTTATCCACATAAAAATCTGAAGCTTTTCCATAAGATTGCCGAAAAAGGCGCGGTTATTTCCGAATTTCCTCTTTTAGAGGCACCTGAACCCCACAATTTTCCGATAAGAAACAGAATAATCAGCGGCATTTCACTCGGAACAGTTATCGTTGAAGCAACGCAGAAAAGCGGCTCACTCATTACAGCACGTCTTGCAGCAGAGCAGGGACGAGAAGTTTTTGCTGTGCCTGGCAATATCAATTCTTTTAAAAGTATTGGAACACACAGTTTGATTAAACAGGGAGCAAAGCTGGTTGAAAATACACAGGACATACTTGAAGAGCTTTCTCCTTTAACAATAAATAATAAAATTAAGCATGAAGATAAACCCGAAAATAAAATAGATAAACCGCTTTCTTTGTCATCAGAAGAATCGCTTGTATTTACAGGCCTTGGTCACTACCCTGTTCATATAGATGATCTTGCACGAAAAATATCTATGGGACCCGGAAAACTCTCAGGCATACTTCTTAAGCTTGAACTGCAGGGTATTGTTAATCAGGCGCCAGGGAAATTCTTTTCTATATAGACTTTCAGATAAATAATTTCACTGTGTTATCAGTCGTTGACGTATAACTAATACGCCTTCCTCCTTCTGGCCTTGTGAAATTAATTATCTGAAAGTCTATAGAAATAAATGAAAATCAGTAAGGAGATATAGTATAGTGACAAAACCACTATTTGTTGTTGAATCACCAACAAAGATAAAAACTATAAAAAAATATATGGGCTCGCGATACAACGTTGTTGCTACCGTTGGGCACATAAAGGACCTCCCTGCAAAAGAGATTGGAATAAATATAGAAAAAAACTTTGAGCCTAAATACATTGTTATTCCAGGAAAACAGAAAATTATAAACTCCTTAAAAAAAGCCGCAGGTGATGCAACAGACATTTATTTGGCGCCTGACCCTGACAGGGAAGGAGAGGCTATTGCATGGCACACCGCAGAAGTTCTCAAGAAAAAAGGAAGAAAATTTTACAGAGTACTTATTCATGAGCTTACCCAAAAAGCTATTAATGAAGCAATTGCAGCGTCTGAAGATCTCCATCAGAAAAAATACGAGGCTCAGCAGGCACGAAGAATTCTTGACAGACTGGTTGGATACCAGACATCTCCATTGCTCTGGCGCAAAGTAAAAAACGGCCTCAGTGCGGGGCGTGTACAATCAGTTGCAGTACGTATAATATGTGAAAGAGAAAGAGCCATCCAAGCCTTTGAATCGGAAGAATACTGGTCTATAACAGCCCTTCTCGAAAGCAGCACACCTCCACATTTTAAGGCAAAACTTGTAAAAAAGAACGAAAAAAAGATTAAAATTCCTGACGAAAAGACATCTCTCGCCATCCTGAATGAACTTTCAGAAAATAAATTTATTGTAAAAAAAGTTCAAAAAAAAATTACGAAAAAAAATCCTCTCCCCCCTTTTATAACAAGCAAACTTCAACAGGAAGCAATCAGAAAGCTTAAATTTTCTGCAAAAAAAACCATGGTCGTGGCACAACAACTTTACGAAGGTATTGACATCGGAACAGGTGGAGCTGAAGGGCTTATCACTTATATGCGTACTGATTCCACCAGAATTGCAAAAGAAGCTGCAGAAGAAGCACTTGTGCTGATTCGAGAAAAATTCGGTGAAAAGTTTGCTCTTGATAAGCCAAGATTTTTCAAGAATCTGAAGAAAGCTCAAGATGCTCACGAGGCTATCAGACCAACATCGGTTTTCAACACTCTTGAAAAATTAGCCCCTTATCTATCCAATGACCAGATGTCTCTGTACCGTCTTATCTGGCAGCGTTTTATTGCGTCGCAGATGCAACAAGCTCTGATAAATAAAAATACAATCTCTATTACAGCAGG
>QMMZ01000070.1 GCA_003647525.1 Deltaproteobacteria bacterium
CTGCCGGCTGGAATATTTCAGGGTTATCAGCCTGAACTTTTCGTGCTCCTTCAATAAGAATATCGAGCCCATTTTTTGTTATTTTTCCCAAAGGCTTTCTGCATTCTCCGGAAGTAACGCCAAAAATAGCCATAAGGACTTTTATGCCCAGAGGATTCCTTGCCCTGAACACCACTTCTCCATAAGGCGTCATTTCTTTGGTTTTAATGGTAACCAGTTTAAATAGCGGCTCTAATGCCGATAAAAGTTTTTTGGCCTCGGCCTGGTTACCCTGCTCAAGGAAATTAACCATTTCAGCGACAGCTTTGGGGGCAATATTTGAAACAACGGAAATAACCCCGGCTGCTTTTATCTGCGGGTCAACCATCATATCATATGTCATCCCATCATCACCGGATAGAATGGTAAAATCATTTCCGCAACAAGCTCTGGTATGTCTCATATTTTCTATATTTCCAGTTGCCTCTTTAACTGTATTAACATTTCCAAAGTCCTTGTTAAGCAGAGCTAAATCTTCAGGTAAAAGCTGTGTGCCTGTTCTGCCGGGAATTACATAAGGAATAATCTCAACATCTGGAAAAGCTCTGGCAACTGGTCCAATATATTCTTTACGTATTTCAAGTGAACTTGGGCCGTTATAATATGGGTCCACAAGTAACACAGCATCAACGCCAATATTGGCAGCATGCCCGGTTGCGGCAATAGTTTCATTGGTGTTGTTACTTCCTGTACCTGCTATACAAATACATTTATCTTTTGTTTTTTTTGCAATATTCTCTATAACTTTATTGTGTTCATTCCATGTTAAAGATGGGCTTTCACCTGTTGTCCCAACAGCTAAAATTCCGGTTATGCCATTTTTTATCTGAAAATCTACAAGCTTATCGAGATTTTCATAATCAACGGCAAAATCATTAAATGGCGTTATAAGTGCTGTGAAAGATCCTGTTATCATAATAACCTCCTTTTTACCCCCAATAAGTCTATAACATAAAGAAATTATATAAAATATATAACTATGTCAAGGAAAAATATTTTCCTGAATTTACATTTGGATAAAAATCAATCTTATATTGACTTCAATCTGTTTTTACTTGACAATATTTTAGTGCCATAATAACTCAAAATACAAAATTTTAAAAACTCATTTTTAAATAAAATTTTTAAGGAATAAATTATGCCAAAACCAAAAAATGTCGAAGAATATATCGCTATGCAACGGACCGGCATAGCGGCAAACCCGGATTGCGGAACATCTCACTATAACCTTGCAGTAGGCCTGATGGGTCAGAAAAAATACAATGAAGCTGAAAAAGAATTGTTCGCTGCAATAGACTGCAGCCCAAGCCTTGCCGAAGCCTACGTACAACTTGGAGGGATCTGCCTGCAACGTGGGGACCTGGACGGCTGCCTTGAATATAACAAACAGGCAACAAAGGCAAGGGCCGGCTTTTTCGAGGGTTATGGTAATATGGGATTTGTTCATCTTCAAAGGGGAGATACGGAAAAAGCTATTGCAGCCCTTAAAAAAGCTATCACTTTCAATTCCAGGTTTATTCAGGCTCATTCCACATTAGCAAGCGCTTATTTAATGTCAGGCTTGATTGATGAAAGCATAGAAGCCAATTTAAAAGTAATTGAACTTGATCCTAATTTTGCAATTGCTTACAACAATTTAGCAATAGCGTATTTGGAAAAAGGTGAATATGACAAAGCCGTTGAAAGTTGTGATAAAGCAACCAAATTCGGCTATGAGGTAGCTCCTAAAATTCTAAAAGAAATTGAAACATATAGATAAAAATACACCTTAAATTAATCAAGCGGCCTAAATTATACCCCGGAAGGTTATAAATCGCAAGTTGTGGCCTTTCGAGGTATAAGGGCTCGGTAAAAAATAACTTGGCATTTTTGCATCCAAACTTCACCATATCTTTAACCGGTCTTCATTCGCACCTGATCTTAGTAAAATTGGCCTCGAAATAGCTTGCTATTCCTGTGGTTTTGCTCAATCAGATCGATTAAATCTACGGCAAATTTGGGCGCAAATTCTACCAACTTATTTTTTACCGAGCCCTAAGTATTTATTTAGCCGCATTTTTTTTGACTTAATAAAAAAATGTCTGCTAAGCCTCAATTCAAGTACTATCTGCAAAGTAAAAAATACTTTATAGATGAAAAAACCGACATCTGGTCATTACCAATCCCATTAAGCATTAAAAAGCCGCAGAAAGCTGATGGAATTTCTGTAACTTATGGAGAATATTTTTATGCTGTTCGCTTTTTTTTGGAAAAAGACGAATTTAAATCTATTACTTCTGCAATCTCTCAACATTTAAATCAAAATATAAAGCCTGAAGAAATACAAGAAATACATATCTATTTGGAAAAACATGGAGAATTTTACCATCCCGCAAGGATTGAAACCTTTATGAATGGATCAAGAATCCTTTTTGTACTAAACGCTGCCATATCAAGTGCAGGCAAGGGTTTTATTAAAAGGGAGTTCGAGATTCTAAATAAACTCAATAATGAGTTTTCCTTTTCATTTATTCCAAAAGTTTATAGCCAGGGTGAAATATGTATAAAAAATAAAAACGTTGGAATCAGCATGTTTTTGGGGGAATGGTTCAAGGATTTTAATGAATTTCATATTTCCCAAAATAAATATAAACAAGCTAAAACAGATTCAAGTGTAAAAATAGTTGTATGGGACCATGAAAAAGGAAACTTTTTCCTTTCAGATGATGAAACTCTGGAACTATACAGCCAGGTAGCCATGATTTTGACCTGCTACTATAATGCTGAGACTTTTGAGCAAATATTCCCATGGCATCACGCTGCAGGAGATTTTGTCATAAAACTTCAAAAAAACAATGTGGAAACAAAGCTCATTACAGTCAGGCAATATGCAGCAATGCTTGAAAATAAAAATGAAACCGCAAAAAATAACACAGATAGTGACATCTATTTAATGCTTGACGCTTTGCTTGTATTTTTTCTTAATCTTTCAATAAGAAACCGCCTTGACAGGCTTGATGGCGTTGGAGAAATAGTTTGGTCTGGTAATATTGCCGTTGAGGGAACGCTAAATGGCTTTTTAAAGGGTCTGTCCCAAATATCTTACAATAATTTACTTCCAGATACCCTTGCAGTTGATTTCATAAACTATATTTCATGCTTTTCAAAAACAGATTTGCTGGAACTATGTAATTCCATAGTTAATACATATAATCCAATGGCTCCGGAACTGTCTGTAATAAGAAAAAATTTAAAAAATCATGTTGATCTACTTCATGATGCTCTCGTAAAAAGCAATATCGGACTATATACTTTTCAGGAGACACCCTATAATTGATGCATTTTCGACAAAGAACGATTTCAAAGCCAGTCTGTTTTTCAGGTGTGGGTGTACACTCAGGGGAAAAAGTTAATCTGACAATTAAGCCGGCGCCTGTTAATCATGGAATTAAATTTGTGAGAACTGATCTCACTGATAAACCAAGCGTTTCCGCTCATTTTAATATGGTTGTGGATACAAGTCTTGCAACGGTCATAGGTTATGATGGTTTTATTGTCTCAACAATAGAGCATCTTATGGCCAGTTTTGCCGGCCTTTCAATTGATAATGCAATTGTTGAGCTCGATGCCTATGAGCTACAAATAAAGGATGGAAGCGCCGGCACTTTTATTTCATATATAAAAACCGCGGGAATAGAGGAACAGCTTGGCCCAAGATATTTTTTTGTTGTAAAGGAGCCTATTGAACTTAAAGAAGATGGAAAATTTGTTGGTGTCTATCCGGCATCAAAATTTAAAATCACATGTACAATATATTATAATCATCCGCTAATAAGAGAACAATCATATTCCATAGATGTGTCAGATCAGGTTTTTGAAAAAGAAATATGCAGAGCCAGAACTTTTGGCTTTTTTCAAGAAATTAAATACTTAAAAAAGTATGGCTTTGCGCGTGGAGGTTCGCTGGATAATGTCATAGTGCTTGACGAGAAAGACATATTAAACAAAAATGGTTTGCGCTTTCCGGATGAGTTTGTAAGACATAAAATTCTCGACTGCATAGGCGATTTTTCTCTTCTTGGCATGCCGATTTTAGGCCATGTTATAGTAAACAAATCAGGCCATTCCTTCAACCATGCTTTTCTAAAAAAATTCTTCGAAAACAAGAAATCATGGGAAACACGCATAATCCATGATATTAATGAATTGCCGCTCTTGGAATCAAAATAGTCAAAATAACTTGCCATTTAATTGAGCATTCTATATTGTAACACTCTCAGGTTTACAGCTTACGGTTTACAGCTTTTTTAATCCAGAAAACACCTTGACCTTACATGAAATATAAACTTGAGTTCTCACACTTGCCTGCCGCAGGCAGGACTGAGCCTCTTGCTTCTTGTCAGCCTTCGGCTGATGTGTTTTGATTAACCGTGAACTTGAGTAGTTACATATATGCTTACATTAATTAATCGAAAAACCTGGATTATTTTCTTTGCTATAATTTTTATGTTACAAAATTTGGGTTTTGCTCAGGATCAGCATGCAAGGCTGGCCAATATAACAGTAATAAATACCCGCGACCATCTTCTTCTTTATTTAAATATTGAGGGGGTTTTTAGAGATGACACAAAAAAAGCTATCTTAAACGGAGTGCCGGCAACTTTTACGTTTTTTACCAGTCTTTATCAAGTTAAGAATTTTTGGTTTGATAATAAAATAGCCGATATAACTACAACTCATACAATTAAATATGATAATTTAAAAAAAGAATTTATTATAACGCGTTCATCAGAAAGTGGAGAACATGTGGTAACAAAATCTTTCGAAGAGGCTCAAGAGTTGATGACACAAGTTGATGGCTTAAAAATTGTTCCGCTTGCCAAACTAAAAAAAGGCGGGAAATATCAAATTAGAGCTAAGGCCGAGCTTGGCAAACTTACCCTTCCTTTTTATCTGCATTATGTTTCACTAAAGGACATTGAAACCGATTGGCATACAATAGATTTCATCTACTAGAACTCAATTCTTTCCAAAATTATTATGAGGAATAACAGATTTAAAAAGCCTAACACCTTTATTTCAAGAGATGAACGAAAAAGGCGTAAAAGAGAAGGCATTTTGATCGTTGTCATAATTGCCATTGTTGCAGTTTTGACTTTTGCTGAAAGCAGGATTGTTCATTTTGGAGCTGATATTCCAATTTCCAACACAATCCTGATGTTCATTCTGATCAATATTAATCTGCTTTTGCTTATCTTACTGATATTTCTTGTATTCAGGAATCTGGTAAAGCTTCTTTATGATAGAAAACGTAAAGTCATGGGAGCAAAGCTACGCACGAGGCTTGTTGTTGCATTTATAGCCCTTACCCTTCTGCCAACCATCGTTCTGTTTTTCTTTTCGATCAATTTTATTACAACCAGCATTGAGTTCTGGTTTAACGTGCCTGTCGAGCAAGTTCTTGAAAATTCACTGCTTGTTGGAAGAAGTGTTTATAAGCATGCAGAGGAAAATAATCAGTTTTTCATGGAAAAAATATCATACCAGATTAAGACCAAGCAATTTTTAGATCCTAAAAATAGAAGTCCTCTTTCCCATTACATCCAGGTAGTCCAACGGGCATTCAATTTCCATGCTGTAGAAGTTTATAACATAAATTCAGAACGTACTACATTTGCCATGGTCCGGGGACCAGAGAATGAACATCTTAGTCTTGTTTCAGCAGATAACCTTCAGAAAGACTTTGAGTCAAAAAAAGTAACATCGGTTTTTGAAAACATTAATACAGGTGAGTTAATAAGAACTATCGGGACGGTCCCTTTTGGAGTAAAACATAAAGATGCTGAGGCATTTGTTGTATTGAATATTCTTATTCCTTCGGATCTTTCAGAAAATATGGCTTCTATTTCAAGAGGTTTCGAGGAATACCAGCAGATAAAATTATTAAAAGGACCTATTCAGGCTACTTATTATATAAATCTTTCAATAGTGGCGTTGCTTGTTGTCTTTTGTGCAGTATGGTTTGGTTTTTATCTGGCAAAGACAATTACAATACCAATTATGGAGCTCGCTAAAGGCACCAGAAGGGTTGCGGAAGGAGATTTAAGTGTAAGCATAGATGCTGTAGCTGATGATGAAATAGGAAGCCTTGTTGATTCATTCAATAAGATGACAAGGGATCTCAGAAGCAGCAGAGAGCAACTGGAACTTTCTGCACGAATGTTTCGTGAGCAGAATGTGGAAATTGAAGAAAGACGGCAGTATATGGAAATTGTCTTAAAGAATGTTTCTGCTGGTGTAATAACTCTGGGAGCCAATGGATTTATTACTACAATTAACAAGTCTGCTGAAAAGATGCTGAACCTTAAATCCGGGGATATATTAAACAAAAGCTATAAAAAGCTGTTAAAAGGACGATATCTTGGCGCTGCAATAGAACTGATAGAAAATCTTACCAGTTATCATGAAGATCATGTCGAGCTTCCTTTAAGAGTTACAATAGATGGAAGACCACGGAGTTTTATGATACATGTTAATGAACTCAAAGATGATTCCGGAAACCATATGGGTATAGTTATGGTCTTTGATGATTTGACTGACATAGAGAAAGCGCAGCGAATGATAGCGTGGCGTGAAGTTGCTCGCAGGATTGCCCATGAAGTAAAAAATCCTTTAACTCCGATAACGCTTTCTGCCCAAAGACTTAAACGGAAATATTCAGAAAAGATAAATGAACCGATTTTTGAGGAATGTACTCAGATGATAATTGATCATGTTGACATGATTCGAAATCTGGTAAATGAATTTTCTACTTTTGCAAGATTTCCAACAGCGAATCCTGAACCCTGTGAATTGCCGCCAATAATCGAAGAGTCTGTAGCACTTTACAAAGAAGGTCATCGACGTATTAATTTCAAAGTTATAATTTCAGATAAGATCCCGCGTATTAATCTTGATCGTCAGCAAATAAAGCAAGCCATGATTAATCTGGTTGACAATGCAATAGTTGCAATTAAGAAACAGGGCAATATTGTTATAACTCTGGCTCATGACCCTATATTAAAGATGGTGCGAATAGAGGTTGCTGATGATGGGGCAGGTATTCATGATGAAGATAAAACACGTCTGTTTGAACCTTATTTTTCGACAAAAAAGGCTGGAATGGGTTTAGGGCTGACAATTGTCAGCACGATAATTTCTGAACATAATGGAAGAATACGGGTGCAAGACAACCAGCCCAAAGGAGCTAAATTTGTAATTGAACTTCCGGTTTGAATAAAACCCTGAACCTGCACTAAGGAGCTATGCAAAATGTTTCCATCTATTTTAATTGTTGATGACGAGCCTTCCATACTTCAATCTTTAAGCGGCCTGCTTGCTGATGAAGGATTTGAGGTTGAAACAGCCACAAATGGATATGAGGGATTAAAAATAGTTGAAGAAAAATCTCCTGATCTTGTTCTGCTTGATATATGGATGCCGGGTATTGATGGTATTGAAACCTTAAAAGAGATAAAGAAAAATTATCCAACTATTCCGGTTATAATTATAACCGGTCACGGAACAATAGAAACAGCCGTAAAAGCAACAAAGCTTGGAGCATACGACTTGATAGAAAAGCCGCTTTCCATAGATAACATTATTGTTACAATTAACAATGCACTTAATTTCAGACGACTTGAAGAAGAGAACAGGTATCTGCGCAAAAAAACTATTGAAAAACATTCGATAACCGGCAATAGTCCGCCAACTGTAGCACTGAAAAAGCAGATAGAGCTTGTAGCCCCTACTGATACCTGGATATTAATAACGGGCGAAAATGGCACAGGAAAGGAACTGGTAGCCCGTACTATGCATCAGTTAAGTTCAAGGGTTGATCAGCCTCTTATATCTGTAAATTGTGCGGCAATTCCTGA
>QMMZ01000071.1 GCA_003647525.1 Deltaproteobacteria bacterium
AAACTGAACCGTTACGGTAATAAAAAATATAAAGAAATTGCAGAATTATTAAGCATTTCCGTTAAAACAGTCGAAGCACATATTGGAAAGGCCTTATCTGTTATGCGCCTTGAATTAAAAGACTGGCTTTAACAACCGGCCGACGTTTTTTTAGAATAGGGTATTTTTTTTTTGAATCGTCTTATAATTAACAAGCTAATATTTTATGAGTAGTATTGATAATAACGGTATAGACACCGTGTTTTATGAAAATGCCGGCAGATACCTGTCAGGTGAAATGAATAAAGAACAAGCTGAGAATTTTAAAGATTTTTGTGCCAGCAATGAATTGTTATCTGAGGAACTTAAGAAAATACAAAATATTTGGAATACCACCGCCGAAATAGGTGAAAGGGGAGATATTAGTATTGAAAGAGCTTTGAATAAGGTAAAAAGGAAAGTACATTTTTTTGCAAAAAGGAATTTTATGTTTTACCTGCAAAAAGTTGCTGCTGTACTTTTTATTCCTTTACTACTTGCAAGCCTTTTATTTTACTATACAAGTGTCCCTTCAAAAGATCAAAAATCCGTATATAATGAGCTGGATAATGCGTATGGCACCATTTCCAAAATTACCTTACCTGATGGAACAAAAGTCTGGCTTAATTCAGGGAGTCATTTTAAATACCCTGCTTTTTTCACAGGAAAAAACCGGAAAGTTCATCTTTCCGGAGAAGCATATTTTGAAGTAGCAGAGAACAAAAAGAAACCCTTTATTGTAAATGTTTCTGATATTAATGTTGTTGCTACAGGTACTGTTTTTAGCGTGATGGCCTATGATGATGATGCAACCATAGAAGCCACCCTGGCAAGCGGAAAAATCTTTTTAGCCAAAGAATCAGGAGGAAATAAACTGAAGACCATTGCATCTGTTAAACCTGGTCAGAAAGCAATCCTGGATAAAGAAAAAAAGATAATCAATATTAATAAAGCAAATTGTGATAAAGTTTTTGCCTGGAAAAACGGGAAACTCATTTTTATGGATGACCCTATGGATGTAGTTATTAAAAAGTTAAACAGATGGTATAATACAGATATTATTTTGATAGATAAGGAGTTGAAGAACTATCGCTATACGGCTACTTTTACAGATGAAACCCTGTCTCAGGTTCTGGAACTTCTTGAATGCTCAGCCCCTATTACATATAAGTATTACAATAGAAAAAAACTACCGGATAGTACCTTTTCAAAAGCAAAAGTGGAAATCAGAATGCGTCCTGACATAAAAAGAAAAACGAAACCATATTAATTTACTTTATATAATTACCCTAAAAACCTGATTTGCCTATGAAAAAAACCTTCAAGTAAAAACCCTGTCTATTACTGGGCTATAAGAAAGACAGGAAAGTGCGCCAACACTTTCCCGCCTGTTCAGTAATTTACCCATCTTTCCTATGGGCACGTTTTAGATTTAAATAGTATTAGAAACCTAAACATTACAAAATTATGAAAAAAAATGAATCTGGTATCGGAATGATCCTGAAAAGGTATTATTCCTCAAAATTTAACAAGATTATGAGATTGAGCCTGTTGTTTTTCTTCGTTGGAGTATTTAATTTAATTGCTTCAAATTCTTATTCCCAAAATACGAGAATTTCGCTGGATATTAATCAAACCGCTATAAGTGAGGTACTCAGTGAAATAGAATTACAAAGTGAGTTTTATTTTCTGTACAATAATAAACTGGTAGATGTTAGCAGGAAGGTTGACATTCACGTTGAAAATAAGAAAATAAAAAATATTTTGAATGACCTGTTAGCTGAGACTGATGTTAGTTATGTGGTTATGGACCGTCAGATCGTCTTATCACCTAAATACATGATAACTAAGGCGATTGGGAAAAAACAGGTTTTACAACAAAATCAAATTACCATAACCGGAAAGGTAACTGATGAAACCGGATCTTCTATACCAGGGGTTAACATTGCCATTAAAGGAACCTCAATAGGAACTATAACAAATGTAGATGGGAACTATAACCTTCAGATTGATGAACCGGGTGCAGTTTTGGTTTTTTCTTTTGTTGGTTATACAAGTCAGGAGATTACAGTTGGAAATCAAACGACAATTAACGTTACTTTGGTTGAGACAGCCGTTAGCATTGATGAGGTAGTAACCATCGGTTATGGTACAATGAAAAAATTAGATCTTACCGGAGCAGTTAGTAATATTAAAATGGACGAAGTTCTTGGTAACAGACCTGTAAATACAATAGCTGAAGCCATTCAGGGAGCTTCTCCCGGTTTAGTAATTATAAATAGTTCAGGACAACCTGACGAACAATTTAGCTATAATATTCGTGGTGCTACCAGTATCAATGGGGGCCAACCTCTTTTTCTTGTAGATAATATACCTATGGATATTAACTTGCTAAATCCCTCCGATATTGAAAGTGTTACTGTCCTGAAAGATGCTGCGGCATCGTCAATATATGGTTCAAGAGCTGCTTTTGGGGTTGTACTGATAACAACAAAAAAAGCAGGCTTTAATGATAAATTATCTGTACATTATGATAATAACTTTGCCTTTTCTGCTCCGGAAGAATTACCAGTAAGATCAAGTATTCGGGAAATTATTAGAGCTGCACGTGTTTTAGGGGAAACAGAAGGTTTTACTTATTCCGACTATGATCTTGACATATGGGAGGAAGAATTAAACAAATATGAAGCTAATCCATCTTTATTTCCGGATGGGTTCTCGGAAGTAGATGGAGTAAATTACTCTTTAAGAGAGTATGACGAATTTGGAGATATGATGGATAAACATGGTTTTAGACAACAACATAACTTATCATTCACTGGTGGCACAGATAAGGTTGCTTACCGGCTTGGATTAGGATATATGAATGAGGATGGTATTTTAGTAGCAGATAAAGACAAATATGTTAAAACCAATATTTCAGCCTATATAACATCTAAAATATTTGATTGGTTTACGGCAGAAATTGATTTCATGTACAATACATCAGAAACAACAATTCCAGGGCAAAGTAGTTTTGGTACTTTTGGCCTGACAATTATTCATCCGTCTCATGCTCCAATAGGTTATTACGACTATAATGGAGAATCAGTACCCTACCAAACTTCAAGAAATATTACCGACTTAGACGGAATAAATTCCCTAAGGAATAGTAATATGCGCCTTTTTGGAAAAACAACTATGAATTTGTTTAAAGGTTTTACTCTTATTTCTGAGTGGACTTATAATAAATCTATTAATAGGAATGAAGATCTTGATAAAGTTTATATAACAATAAGTCCCAGAGTCTTTCAACCCACACTATCCAGAACAAGTTCTTCTTTGCGATTACAAAATTATTTTCTTGATTATTATGCAATCAATGCCTATGCATCATACGAATATGGCATTTCTGGCTTAAATATGAAATTTTTAGCAGGGTATAACATGGAAAGTAGTAATTCTTCCCAATTATGGGCAGTGGGAACCAATTTGATGAATCAGGATTTACCTTCACTCTCAACAGCAATCGATGATCCTATGCAAGGCGATAGTTATGCGGAATTTGCCACTTATGGTTTTTTCTTTCGGGCAAATTTTTCCTATTTAGACAGGTATCTTTTAGAAATCAATGGTCGTTACGATGGGTCTTCTAAATTTCCGGAAGGTCACAGGTTTGGTTTTTTCCCTTCCGTATCTGCCGGATGGAGAATTTCCGAAGAGCCGTTTATGGAATCAATAAAATCTGTAATTTCAAATCTAAAATTCAGGGTTTCATATGGCTCTATTGGGAATCAGGCCATTCCTAATTACTCTTATATTCCATCTATGGATGCTTACGATACGCATTGGATTGTTAGTGGGGCTGATATGAAATCTATTAGACCTCCGGCTTTAGTGAGTTCTTCATTTACATGGGAAAAGGTGCAAACTGCTAACATAGGTTTAGATTTAAGCCTTTTCCATAATAAATTTAACCTGGCTTTTGATACATACCAAAGAGCAACTATTGGAATGTTGACTCAAGGTATGGAACTGCCTGCAACTATAGGTGCGCCTGCACCTCAGCAAAATGTTGCTGACCTTATGGCAGCTGGTTGGGAATTACAAGTGGAATGGAGGGACAATATTGGAAATAACTTCAGATATAATATTGGATTTAACCTTTATGATTCAGAGTCAAAAATCACCAAGTTTGACAATGAGGTGGGATTGCTTAGCAACTACAGAGTTGGACAAGTTTTAGGAGAAATCTGGGGATATACTACTGACAGATTCTTCACAGAGGATGATTTTGATACAGATGGAAGAGTTAAAGAAGGGATACCTTCATTACCAGGTGCTGCAAATATACCCGGTGATATCGTTTATAAGGATTATAACGGTGATGGTATAATTAATAATGGTGACAATACCGAAGCAAATCCTGGAGACCTGGTGATTCTTGGCAACAAAAACAGACGTTATCAATATGGAATCACAGCCGGATTAGGCTGGAAAAGCTTTGATTTGTCGTTATTTTTAACAGGCGTTGGAAAGCGTGACTTATGGAGGTCAGGCACAATGATATTTCCCTTTAGCTATGAATGGGGTACAATATTTGCCGATCTCGAAAATTATTGGACACCTGATAATAGAGATGCGTTCTATCCTGTTCTTAGATATTCGAAAAACTATAATAGCCAGGTACAGTCAAAATACCTTCAGGATGGTTCATACATAAAACTCAGAAATATTTCTTTAAGTTATAGAGTTCCGAAAAAAATTCTTTCAAAAGCAAGAATTAGTGATCTTTCGGTCTTTGTAAGCGGAGAAAATTTATGGACAAAAAACCTTATGAATAACGGGTTGGACCCTGAAATGAAAGATGTACAATTAGGTTGGAACTATCCATTTATGAAAAAAATATCTTTTGGGATGAACGTAACATTTTAAACTTGATTTAATGATAAAATGATTCAATAATTTTATTAAAAACTTTTAGTCATGAAAATAAAACAAACATATATATACACTGTTATTGTTCTAATTATAATTTTTTCTGGTTGTACTAAAGAATTTCTGAATAAAACACCATTGGATTCACAGACTGAAGAAACAGCTTTTAAAACGGATGAGAATTTCCGCACCTATTCATGGAGTTTATATTCAATTCTTTATCGTAACTATTCACCAACTGATTCATATCAGGATGAAAATCGATCTGATGATATGTATGATTGGAGAAGTGGCATTAACTCTTGGGCCATAGGGGATATGATAGTGCCAGCATCATCTGGGAGCTGGGTAAATGATTTTGCATATATCAGGAAAGTGAACTTAATGTTAGATAATATAGAAAGTTCCGAATTAAATGAAACTAAAAAAAACCATTGGAGATCAGTCGGATATTTTTTCAGGGCTTATAAGTATTTTCAAATGGTGAGGAAGTATGGGGATGTGCAATGGATAGAACATGTTCTTTCTGATATTGATGAAGAAGTATATAAACCAAGAGATCCCAGAAATACGGTAACGGCCAAGATTCTTGAAAATCTGGAATTTGCGTTGGCAAACATCGAGGATGCCTCGGTAATTGAGAATAATATAAACAAAGATGTTATCAGGGGGTTCATTTCAAGATTTGGATTATTTGAGGGAACCTGGAGAAAGTATCATGGTCTTGGTGAAGAAGACATATATTTACAAGCCTGTGTTACTGCCTCTGAGGTATTACTACAAAATCATCCCACCCTACACGATCATTACGATGAATTATGGAATTTAGAGGATCTTATTGGTCTGGACGGAATATTATTATGCAGAAGTTATGTTAAAGACAAAGTTACTCAAGGTGCAACCCGGGGCGCAAGATCTTCATCAAACAGAAGCGAGCATACAAAGGATATGATCAATAGCTATTTATGCTCAAATGGAAGAACTATTGAAGCTAACGATCGCATGACGGATGAGCCAAATCCCTATATTGAATTCAGGGACCGTGACTATAGACTTTATTTTTCTTGTAGTCCACCATATCGGGTAGAGGTAGTTGATAAAAAGGGATGGCAAGAAATAGGAGTGGTTGATGGCGTTGATCATTCTGAATATATCAGATTGTTAGAACAGATATCAGGGGATGGGTTTAAAAAATTGCCCATACAGAATTATAATGGTTTTGTTAAACAGGGCGAACCTTCTTTTCTAAAGAATAAAAATGGTTACGGTTTTTGTTCATCACAAGCAGGCTACTATACATGGAAATTTTATAATGAAAATATTGATGCTACAACATATACTTCAGGTACTAATGATATGCCGATATTCAGAATGGGTGAAATCCTGATTAATTATGCCGAAGCCATGAAAGAACTTGGATTATTTGATCAAACGGTTGCCGATGCTACCATTAATAAATTGAGAGCAAGGGCTCATATTGCAGATATGGCAGTTGGTGATATTGATGGCAATTTTGATGTAAATCGCGACCCGGATGTCGACCCTGTAATGTGGGAGATAAGAAGAGAACGGCGCATTGAATTGTTTGGTGAAGGATTTCGTTTTCATGATTTAAGAAGGTGGAAGAAAGGAAGCTATATCATTAAAATAAAAGTCGGTGCCTATATAGAAGATAAAGAAGAAGTGAAGCCTTATCGGATTTTACTGGATAAAGTTGCCATAGAAGGTGGCGGTTCTACCGGATTTGCTGAAACGAGTTCAGTAAAACCCCAAAGTTCATGGCCCGAATATTATTACTTATATCCTATTCCGACAGATCAGCTTCTTTTAAATGAGAATTTGACACAAAATCCCGGATGGGAGACCCCATAAGGGGGATAGTGATTAATTCCTTTTAGAAAAGTATCCGGAATTACCGGATACTTTTTATTATAAGAATGAAAGACAAAATGAAAGCAATTTATAATAGTAACCGAATGCTCTCAAATGAAAATATTTGATCTTTTTTATTTTTTCATTTTGTAAGTTCTTGAAAAAATTATTAGTGTTTTATCAGATAAGTTACGATACTAAGAGAACATAACCTTGATTCTGGAACTTACGGAATGGACTATCATTTTTTTCATTACTCCGAGGATATTATTATATAGAATGTTGAATGGATATAAATGAAAGAAACATGAAACAAATCTTTTTGATGAATGTTTGGTTGGTGATCAGTATTTTTCTAGCTGCTGTGGGATTATCACAAGAAGGGGTTGTGGTGGATAAGCGGCCTAATATTATTGTGATATTAGTGGATGATATGCGCTGGGATGAATTTGGTTTAGCCGGACATAATTATATTAAAACTCCCAACATTGATCGTATTGCAACAGAAGGAGCAAACTTTAAGAATGCATTTGCTACTACACCACTTTGCTCTCCCAGCCGAGCCAGTTTTTTTACGGGGCTTTATGCACATTCACATGGAATCACTGATAATACAGATCGAAGCAAACAGAGCCACGAACTAATAACTTTTCCCAGTATACTTTGTGCCCATAGGTATAATACAGCATTTATTGGTAAATGGCACATGGGTAATGATGACACCCAACGACCAGGATTTGATTATTGGGTTGCTTTAAAGGGTCAGGGAAAAGCAATAGACCCGGAACTTAATATCAATGGGGAACGTCTAATAATAAAAGGCTATGTAACGGATATACTTACCGATTATGCATTAAAATTTATTCATCAAAAGAGAAATACTCCCTTTCTGCTTTATCTTTCGCACAAAGCAATTCACCCAAATCTGCATCAACGTAATGATGGAAGTATTATCCCTGTTGAAGGAGGAGGTTTCATACCGGCAAAAAGACACGAAGGGGTGTATGCTGATGCTGTTTTTAAACGTCGTCCAAACGCCTTTATTCCTCCAACTAATAAACCTGCCCTTGCTCGTAAAATTGGTCTCCTTCCGCCATTAGGTCCTGAAACAGCGACAAAAGAAGC
>QMMZ01000072.1 GCA_003647525.1 Deltaproteobacteria bacterium
CGATATTTCCTGGTCCAGAATATATTTGCCGCGGCCTGTTGGTACCAGAAGAAAAATATGGTGGGCTACTGCGCCAAGATTAATAGCCAGTTCCTGGATTTTTGGGATCTGATCCAGGTTTGCTTTTGTTATTGTTGTGTTTATTTGAAATTCTATTCCTGCTTTTTTTGCCAGGCCTATGCCTCGGAGTGCGCTGTCAAAGGCACCGTCAACCCCCCTGAAGCTGTCATGGCTTTCTTTTGTGTCGCCATCCAGGCTTATACTTATTCTTTTTATGCCCGCATCTGCCATTTTTTGGGCAGATTGTTCTGTTATAAGCGTTCCGTTCGGAGCCATAACCATCCTCAGGCCCTTATCTGTACCGTAACGTGCTATTTCAAATATGTCGGGTCTTAGTAAAGGCTCTCCGCCTGTAAGTATGATTATGGGCTGTCCAACTTCTGCTATCTGCTCAAGGAGCTGCAGGGAAGTTTTTGTGTCAAGCTCGTTGGTGTATGGACCTTTTGTAGCTGAGGCACGGCAGTGTATGCATGAAAGATTGCAGTTGCGTGTGGTTTCCCATGCAACAAGTCGAAGTGTCGATCCTTTGTTTTCGGCGTGCGCATGAAATTTCTGCGGAGATACGTTATCGTTGTTTGTCATATAGTTTTTAACCTTTTAATTCTTTAGCGGCATCAACAGCAAAATATGTAAGAATTATATCGGCGCCGGCGCGTTTGATTGAAGTTAATGTTTCCATCATAACCTTTTTGCCGTCTATCCACCCCATTTTTTCGGCGGCTTTAATCATTGCGTATTCGCCGCTGACATTGTATGCGGCAACGGGAAGAGTTATTTCACTGCGTATGCGATATATAATGTCGAGATAAGGAAGTGCCGGCTTGACCATGATTATATCAGCGTCTTCTTCTATATCCAGCGTAACTTCCCGGAGAGCCTCAAGTGAATTGGCAGGATCCATCTGGTATGTTCTTCTATCTCCGAATTTTGGAGAAGATTGCGCTGCGTTGCGGAACGGCCCGTAATAAGATGAGCAGTACTTGGCTGCATATGACATGATGGGAGTATTGCTGAAGCCGTTTTCATCAAGGGCGTTGCGGATTTCAGCAACACGGCCGTCCATCATGTCCGACGGTGCAACCATATCTGCTCCTGCTTTTGCATGCGACAAAGCAGTTCTGGCAAGAAGGTCAAGAGTAGCATCGTTATTTATGATTTGCCCTTCCACAATTCCACAGTGGCCATGATTCGTGTACTGACATAAACATACGTCTGTTATTACAACAAGATCCGGCAGCTTTTTTTTCAGAGCCGTTGTTGCCCTTTGAACAATACCATCCTTTGCATAAGCACTGGTTGCAAGAGGATCTTTCTTATCAGGTATTCCAAAAAGCATAACGGCAGGTATGCCCAGATTAAACGCTTCTCCGGCTGTTTTAACAAGATTGTCTATAGATAATTGATAGTGTCCGGTCATGGACTCGATGGGATTTTTAACTTTTTTGCCGCCTATCGCGAAAAGGGGAAGGATAAAATCATCTACGGAAAGCGTGGTTTCACGAATCATTCTCCGGAAGGCTTCATTTTGTCTCAAGCGCCTTGGCCTGTATTCTGGGAATAACATTAATTAGCTCCCTTTTAGCTCTTAGCTCTTAGCTCTTAGCTTTTAGCTCTTAGCTTTTAGCTTTTGAGCTTTTTTTTCTATAGACTTTTCAGATAATTAATTTCACAAGGCCAGAAGGAGGAAGACGTATTAGTTATACGTCGACGACTGATAACACAGTGAAATTAATTATCTGAAAGTCTATTTTACGCTATCTCTTCATCTGTAAGATAACATGCCGGATCTGGCGCAAAAACATCGCCTGTTACGGCTTCGGCTCTCACCCTGAAGTTTCCTGCGCAAACATCCAGCCACCGGCATTTAGCACATCTGCCCTTTACATACTTTTTTTTCTCTTTAAGCTTTTTCATTAAAGGTTCTGAGGTGTCTGTCCATATTTCGGAAAATGGTCTTTTCTGTACATTTCCGAAACTGTAATGTCTCCAGAACTGATCGGCGTAAACTTCTCCATCCCAGCTAATGCATCCAATGCCCCTGCCGGAATTGTTTCCTTCATTCATTTGGAGAAGCTCAAGGACTTCTGCCGCGCGTTTTGGATCTTCTTTAAGCAACCTTAGATAGATGTATGGACCGTCAGCATGATTATCAACAGTTAATATTTCTTTTTCCTTTCCCTTGTCATGAAGCTTTTTGGTAAGATCCATTATCAGGTCAACTGCTTTTCTGGTTTCATCGTGAGTTAAATCTTCTTCCACGAGTTTTGACCCGCGGCCGGCATAGACAAGGTGATAAAAACATGCCCTTGGAATATCCATATCTTCAAGAAGGTTAAATATATTCTCGATTTCATTAACATTGAACTTGTTGATGGTAAAGCGAAGACCTACTTTTATTCCTGCATCCTTGCAGTTTTTAATGCCTTCTAAAGCTGCCCTGAAAGCGCCCTTAACACCCCTAAAACGGTCGTGGATTTTTTCCATTCCATCAAGGCTTATGCCCACATAGGAAAGGCCGATGTCCTTTAGTACACGAGCCATTTGCTGTGTTATCAAAGTTCCGTTTGTTGATATTACCGCCCGCATGCCTTTTTCAATGGCATATGCGGCAAGCTCGGGGAGATCCTTTCGTATCGTAGGCTCTCCGCCGGAAAGTAACAGCACAGGCACTTTGAACTGGGAAAGATCATCTATAAGGGTTTTACCCTCTTCGGTGGCAAGCTCGTTATCAAAAACCTGGTCCTTTGCGTGAGCGTAACAGTGAACACACTTTAAATTGCAGCGTCTTGTAATGTTCCATACTACAACAGGCCGTTTATCTTTGGAAAACTGAAGCAGATGGGAAGGTAATTCTGATGACTTACGTTCATATCGGAGAGCATCCGACGGCTCGACCGTTCCACAATAAAGTTTTGATATTCCAATCATCTTTAAGCCTCTTGTATAAATTTAACTGATCAATAAATTCTACTGCTCATTTTTTATCAGCTTATTAATAAAACGCTCTGGATCCAGCAGCGCATCCTTTGTAATAAAAAAGCGGTTTTCCCCAGTTTTTTCCTGAATAAATTTTAGGCCATCTTCAAACTCACCGGTAAGCTTTTTGTAAAGATTATCGAGTGTAATGCCGGAATTAATCAATTGCTCAATAATGAAATCAATGGCATTTTCTTCCAGAACAATATTAATATCACTATTTTTAAAAAAATACAGCTCTATCTTTTTTATATCATCATAATATGACTTGATATTTTTTATTGCATTTCCGATGTCCATTATATTTTTGCAGTAATAAGAAGCAACTATATTAATACGGGATTGAGTAAGAGTAAGATTGTGCTTATTACTTAAATTTTTCTTATTTGCCGTTATATATTCATTAATGATTTTTTTTTCTTCAAGTTCCAGTCTTTCAAAGGTTTTGTCCAGCTCTTTGGTATTTGATATTTCTAAAAGTTTTTTTAGAGATCCTTTTGGATCATCCATTACAGAAACAGTTACAGGAAATTTTTTAATATTGGTTGAAGGCAGTTTCTTTTCAAACAAAAGCAGAGCTTTTTCAATTACACCTACCAGACCTCTTGCTCCTGTGTTTTCTTCAAAGGCTCGTTTTGCTAAAATACGAAACACTTTGTCTTCAAATTTTATATCAATACCATATGCTGCGAAATCAAGTTTTTTCCCAAGGATTACCGGGTTGTTAGGATTTTTCAGAATTTTGTAAAGATCGCGTTCAGTTAAATTATCAAAAACAGCTTTTACAGGAAGACGTCCTACAAATTCTGTTTCAAATCCGTATTCTATAAGATCTTCCGACTTGACATGCTTGAGAATATCAACTTCCTCCTGCGCGCTTATTATCTTTGCGCCAAAGCCGATACCCTGATCTTTCATGCGTTTTTTAATTATCTCCGAAATATCGCCAAAAGCCCCGCTCATGATAAACAGGATATTTTTGGTGTTTACAGAACGTTTGTCTCTTTTACCTGTTTTACGAAATCGTTCAATCTCCTGAATCATCGAAATCGGGTCATGCGGAACCTTTAAATCAACATCTGTCTCTTCCATGGGTTTAAGCAGAGCGCGCTGGACACCCGTCCGTGAAACATCAGCACCAATTAACTGTTTGTTTGCCGCGATTTTATCGAGTTCGTCAATATAAATAATGCTATGCTGGGCGAGTTCAATATTGTCGTTTGCCTCCCTGACAAGGTCACGGATCAGATCTTCTACATCTCCTCCCACATAGCCTGTTTCGCTGAATTTTGTGGCATCGCCCTTTACAAAGGGAACACCAATTTTATTAGCTATCAGCCTGATCATATATGTCTTACCGACACCTGTGGGACCGATCATAAGGATATTGTTCTTTATGCCGCCAACGATCTCGTCGGTTTTTTCAGGTGAGACACTGGCGTGTTTTATCCGGTTGAAGTGAGTACAGATTTTTGTAGCAAGAATTGCTTTGGCATCATCCTGCTTAACTATATATTGATCAAGATAAGAGACAAGATCCTCGGGTATTAGATCGAAATTAATTTTTTGCTCTTTTTTTGGAGGTACTTCCGCCTTTTCCAGAGGTACTTCCTGGGGGAGAACTATTGGAGATACAATTTTAACGCTGCCTCCAAACTTCTTGGACAGAAATTCACTTATTTCTTTTTCAATTTCTCTTGGGTTTGGTATTTTTTCATCATATTCTTTCATAATTTTTAATTATAATCACATATATCAAAAAATGCAAGCAAGAGCCCTGAAAGTCAGCAATTCTAATTTTGAAGAATTACATCCGATAAAATCTTTTCTTTCAAAAATATGCAAGTTGATGTAATAACATTTATAAATTAAGACCATCATAAAACCAATAAGTTGTTTTCATAAAAATCATTCTTTTTAAAACCGGAATTACATATCAATAACCCCGATTAAATGCGATATGACAGATTATGGCGTACTCAAAGAACTTAAAGGGTGGAAAATAAATAAAAAAATCTCAAAGCAATCAAGCGGTGTATTTAATGAAAAAGCAATTCATCAATTCAATTAAGACAGGCGATATTGTCGATGACATATTTGTGCTGTCTGAAAAAAATCTGGCGCAGAAAAAAGACGGAAATAATTTCTTAAATGTTTCCTTGTCAGACAAAACAGGCATTATAAAGGGTGTTGTGTGGAATAATGTCGATCAAATAACAACAAAAATATCCGCCGGCGACTTTGCTCGTGTCAAGGGAACTGTTACAGAATACAGGGGATCTCTTCAACTGGTCATTAAAAATATAGAGGCGTGTTCAGCAGACTCAATCGATCCTTCAGACTTTCTGCCGGAATCCAAATTTAACAGAGATGCCATGTTTGAACGCCTGTTAAAATTAACTAAAACCATTGAAACGTTGTATTTAAAAAATCTTTTTGAGGCTTTCTGGAATGATGATGAATTCGTCTCCAAATTTAAGAGAGCGCCCGCGGCAAAAAAAATGCATCACGCTTACATAGGCGGTCTTATTGAGCATACACTCTCTATGGCGCGGCTTGCCGATAAAATTGCCGAGCACTATCAATATATTGGAATTGACAGAGATCTTCTTATTACAGGCGCAATACTTCACGATATTGGAAAAATAAGGGAATTCGACTATAAAGTTAAGATAGATTATTCAGACGAAGGGAGACTGCTTAACCATATTGTCATAGGCGTCCAGATGATCGAGGAAAAACTCGGAAATATTAAAAGTTTTCCTGATGAACAGGCTTTACTAATCAAGCATATGATTGTAAGCCATCATGGAACAAGAGATTTTGGTTCGCCTGAACCACCCAAAACGATTGAGGCTGTATTACTTAATTATATCGACGAAATAGATTCAAAGGTAAACGGCATACGGGAATTTATTGACAGAGAAAATACCGTTGAAAAATGGACTTCCTTTCATAGATTACTGGATCGCTATTTCTACATAGGAAATAAAAAGGCTATTAGCCATTAGCCATTATCTGTTAGCTGTTTGACTTTTTAAGCTAAAGGCTAATTGCTAAAAGCTAACTGCTAAAAGCTAACTGCTTAACAAAGTATAATTCCCTATACAAGAACAAAGAAGAAACTGATTAAAATGTTTATAACTCTCGAAGGCATAGAAGGTTCAGGCAAAACGACTCAGATAAAGAATATAGCTGAATTCCTGCAGAGTAAAGGGCATGACTGCGTTATAACAAGGCAGCCGGGAGGTACGAAGACCGGAGAAAAAATTCGGGCTATCCTTCTTGATCCTGAAAACAGAGATATGGATCCTCTGACTGAGCTTCTTCTGTATATGGCAGACAGGTCTCAGCATATTAAGGAATTTATATATCCATCCCTATCTTCAGGCAAAACCGTTTTATGTGATCGTTATTATGATGCCACAGTTGTCTATCAAGGCTTTGCAAGGGGACTTGATATAGGACTTATAAACAGGTTGCATGAATTGGTTTTTGAAGATTTAAAACCCGATATAACAATTCTTCTTGACCTGCCACCTGAAACAGGCTTAATGCGCGCATGGGAACAAATAGAAAACGGCTCAAGGACTGCCCTTGAAACCCGTTTTGAAAAAGAAACTCTCTCATTTCACCAAAAGGTAAGAGCCGGCTATCTTGAGCTTGCTAAAAAAGAGCCTTTGAGATTCAGAATTGTTGATGCATCAAATGATGAAAATCAGGTTAAAAATGATATAATAAAGATTTTATCTGCAAAATGGACATAAAGCCGATGATTCATTCTATCTTAGCTGCCATAGGCAATACACCACTAGTAGAAATAAGGAAATTAAACCCTAATCCAAAGGTTAAGATACTCGCAAAACTGGAATATTTTAACCCGGGAGGTTCGATAAAAGACAGAACCGCTCTTTATATGATTGAGAAAGCGGAAAAATCCGGTTTACTTACACACAACAAGACGGTTATCGAGGCTACAAGCGGTAATACAGGGATCGGACTTGCTCTGGTATGCGCTGTAAAAGGGTATAAACTGCTGTTAACAATGTCTGAAGGTGTAAGCGTTGAAAGGCAAAAAATCTTGAAGGCCCGGGGCGCTGAAATTTTACTGACCCCTGGTCATCTCGGGACAGATGGAGCTATTGAGGAGGTATATCATCTGGCGATAGAAAATCCGGATACGTACTATATGACAGATCAGTTCAATAATGAAGCCAACTGCCTGGCACACTATCATGGAACAGCCGAAGAAATCTGGAAACAAACCAAAGGCAATGTATCAACGATTGTTGCAACCATGGGAACAACCGGTACTCTCATGGGCGTCTCAAAAAGGCTGAAAGAATACAACCCTGATATAAAAATAATTGGCGTAGAACCCTACCTCGGGCATAAAATCCAGGGCTTAAAGAATATGAAGGAGGCATACCGTCCGGAAATTTTTGAAAAAAACCGTCTTGATAAAATAGTCAATATCGAAGACGAAGAAGCCTTTGAAATGACAAGGAAACTTGCAAAAGAAGAGGGCATATTTGTCGGCATGAGCAGTGGTGCAGCTATGGTTATCGCGGGAAAAGAAGCTGAAACCATGACTGAAGGTACAATAGTTGTAATATTCCCGGACGGTGGTGAGCGGTACCTCAGCACACCACTTTTTGCAGTACAAGACAAAGTTGGGCTTCAATTTTTTAATACAATGAGCCGGATCAAAGAACCATTTGATCCGATTCAGCCAGGGAAAGTTTCCATATATTCATGCGGCCCTACAGCACACGCCAGAATGGACATGGGAGAATGCCGGCGTTTTGTTTTTGCCGACCTTCTAAGCCGTTATCTTGATTTCAGAGGCTATTGTGTTACCCACATCATGAATATAACTGATATGGATGACAA
>QMMZ01000073.1 GCA_003647525.1 Deltaproteobacteria bacterium
ATATGAGAACAGTCATCAATAATCATATCGAATCCATCCGGCGCGCTTTCCCGGCGGACACGATCCAGGAATTCTTTGTCTTGCTGCAAACCGGTATACATATGAATCCTTCCTGATGGGTCCTCTATTTGAACCGGATGACTGTCTATGCCGACAATGATTCCTTTCTCAAAATAATCACGCCACATGAGCAAAGAGCCACCGCTTTTAATACCGAGTTCAAGGAGGCGGATGCTTTTATCGTATAACAGATGAAAAAAATCTTCGTAATTATTTAGATACTGTTTAGATTTGTCCGTATCATAGCCGTTTGGATGAAGATTTTTTCGCATAAATTTGATATTATCCATGAAAATGAACCTAATTATAAAAAATATTTTTTTTATGTCTTAGCACTGATCCAAATCGCAATATCAAGAAACGGTGCAATGGCGGATTGATTGCGAGTATGAGATGCAGGATATATTCAACATTATATGGCTGCAATAAAAAAGCACGAATCAAATACATTATTGCTTGAATTGGCGAATGGTCTATTGCATGTAGGAGGGCAAGTCTTTTATAGTGATAAGAAAGACTGGATGGTTTTTTCTTGATAAAATAAAAATTTTTATCAAGCAGTTTTTTTCTGCTATCAATTTTGGATGAAAGATCGCTTGAAATTTGTCTTCCATGCATCGTAACCTCGGCTAAGCATTCGTTAACATATGCAAAAGAATAAAATCTGGAAATGCGAATCCACATATCCCAGTCCTGACAGCTAGTTAATTTTTCATCAAATAAACCTGCCCTTTGAAAGCATTCATTTCTAATAAGCGGGGTGGGTGATCCAATTATGTTGGTTTTCAAAATTATTGATGAAACATTTCCCTGGTATCGTGGACGCACACTTTTAATTATTTTATCGGTCTCATAATCAACATAACAAAAGCCGGAGTATATAAGTCCTGTTTCAGGATAATTCTGCAAATAATCATACTGCAATCGTAATTTTTCAGGATACCAGCGGTCATCGTCATCTAACAATGCAATATAGCTTCCCTTACTTTTTTTGATTCCACTGTTTCTTGCAGCACTTCCCCCTTTATTTTTTTCATGCTTAATATATTTAATTCGTTGATATTCTCTCATATAAGTTCGTATAATTTCTTCTGTGATATCTGTTGATGCCTCATCTACCACGATCAGTTCCCAATCATTAAACGTTTGAAACTTTATGCTTTCAATCGCCCTATGGATCATATCAGCGCGATTAAAGGTTGGAATAACAATGCTTACGATTGGTATTTTCATTATATCTTCAACCTTGTGAAAAAAAAATTACAATGAATTCAATTAATTAAATGATAAACTTTCATGTTGTCTTTTCTTGTATCGACATTTCCAGGCCGAGTAATTTTATTAATGAATAATAAGCCAGAAATACTACTATAATCGGTGACAGAAGGATCAGCCTCAAAAACACCAGCCAGATCCTGAATCCGTATTTTTGTTTTTATTCGGTTCATATGCTTCTTAGTGACATACCGGCCGAGATCATTGGTAATGCCCAATCAGGACGAAATCTTTCAGACGCTCCTATTCCCCATGGAGACAGGCTAACATCTTATCAATCTCCGTGTCATTTCAATAAAACACCCGGTTTGATGGGCAATATTCTGAGAACTTTTAACTAATTTAGAACGATCATAACTTGAAGCTGAAAGAGCATTGATAATTTCTTTTAAGATGATATGGGGTATGCCCAATAATGATTTTATCCAGGATGAATAATTTGACCAACTGTTTTTTAAATAGGCATAGGATGTGCCAGTGACATATGCCCTCTTTAGCCTGTACGAAAGGAAAAAATGCGTGGTTGGAGTAAAATGCTTTACCTGGATTTCAGGGTCATACCAAAATTTATCTTTTCCGTTTTTGTATAGTCGAAAAAAAAATTCACTATCTTCTCCCATTCGTAGTTTTCCACCAACCATTCCAAATCCAGTCGAAAAACCTCCTAACTTATCAAAGATACTTCTTGGGAATGTCATGTTCGAACCTGAAAAACCATATGCATCCCCTGGTGGTTTTAGGAACCCGGCCTCATCGCCCCATGTTCGGGTTTCAAGCTCGTCAGAAAACCAGACTGGAGGTGAACTTTCGTACCATGGAAGAATTTTCCCCCCCACGGCTACCGGGGCCGGTTTCACATTCGAAAAAGCCTTAAGAATCCTTTCACACCAATCAGGGGATGCCTGCGCATCATCATCGATATAGGCGACATATTCACCAGTTGATTCTTGCCAACCACGGTTGCGGGCATGGCTGAGCCCCTGCTTTGTTTCAGTGACCATCCGAAAATTGGGTTGTGATTTAACAAACTTTGCTGCGGCCTCAATGGTTGCGTCTGAAAAGTTATTGTTGACGACGATGACTTCGTAGAGGGATTTATCTGCTGTCTGGGCGACCAGCGACTCAAGACATGTTCTCAGTAAGTCAGCCCTGTTATATGTGCAGACGACTACTGAGACAAGGGGAGTTAAGCTATTTTTCCCCATGCTGCACCTTAAAATTATTTATCGCTTCTTTATAAAATTCTGTTAATTGACCAACCCTGTCTTCACACTTAATAGCCTCAATATGAGAAATTATTTTTTGCCGCATTGCCTCTCTTTGCTCGCTGCTCAGATTCAAGAATTTTTTAATGGCCTTTTTTATGCTTTCAATATCTGCATTCTTTGCCAAAAATCCAGTCTCTCCATCTACAACCATTTCATCCAGACTAGAGTCATATGTACCAATCACCGGTTTTTCAAACATCTGCGCCTCAATACAGGCATTCGGATAGTTGTCAACCCTTGAAGGCATTAAAATAGCCTCGGCATTGGTAATAAACGAATAGAGCTGTGCCTTCTGCACTGCCGGATGATAAAAAAGCCTGTCCCCGTACGAATCACAACTTTCAAGAATATGTGCAAACACTTTTTTGCCGCTTGGCAGGCCATCGTCTCTTCCTATAAATACAACAGACAGATCACGGTATTTTTCAAAAATATCGGGCAACACATCTGCCAACAGATCAACACCCTTTATCCTGCTCAATGTCCCAAAAACCAGCAAATAAGGGAACCTATGTTTATGGGCATTAAAAAACGAATAATCAAGAATTGGCTCTTGTATATCCATAGGGGTACGGATAACTGTCGGCGCACAGCCTGTAACTTTAAAGAAGATATTTGAAACTAATCTGCTTGGTGCAAAGCTCGCCTCAGCTTTCGCAACCTGCTGAACTTCAAGCCAATCACTCAAGGATTCACAGAAGCTTTTTTTTCTGCCATAAGCAGACCTCAATGCAGGCGTATAGCTAGACACCCGACAAACCATCGGAACCTTCCCATTTTTGAGCAAAGCGTATCCCGGTGCCATATAACTTGAGGCCTGAAGAATATCAAACGGGCTACTTTTATGAATCTCCCAAAACTTAGTGGCAATTCTTCTGGATGAGGCAAGCTGACTAAAAAACTGTGTTATCCCTAAAAAAGGAAAGATGGACCGCATTCGGTGCAAAAAAACGTTTCGTTTCACTTCGCATACCGTCACCTGTCCGTCCTGCCAGGTTGCATCACGCCCGGATAACAAGAACACCCACAGCTGACACCCCCGTTCCGCCAGAGCCAGTGCGGTTTTTTTCAAGTAGTTGGCAAGGCCGCCATCGGCGCTGGTGGGAGTGACGTATTCAGGAGTTAAAAATGCAATTCTCATTTTTTATTTTTCTATAGCTACTTCAGGGGCGCGGTAAACCATTATCAAGTTCCGATCCTTGCACCTATAGCCGGGCCCAAAATCTATTAAACTCTCCTTACCTAATGAATCACGTATTTCATCTGCCGTAACACCAATTTTTGATTTTCGGAAATCTTTCGATTCGCGATTATGTTCTATTATGATCAGGTTGTTAGTCATCCTCCGTGCCTTGCGCAGTGCGTCCGAATAGTTATCCTTGGTTACACCGTGTCCCTTTAAAATGTGCAAAATTATTGAATCGAACCTTGTATCTTCATTAATACTTTGGAATTCAGGGAAGTAGAGATACTTCGTGTTAGGAAGTTTGGATACGCCTGCGTCATTTTTAATCCACTTCTGAACATTGACGACCTCAACATTGTTAAAACCATATAGGTATCCTGACAACTTTCGAAAATTATTTGTATGTACCGAAAGCCTTCGTTTTTTCCAGAATCTGTCATCAATAATTGAACTTATTTTCATCTTTTCTCTTTGATCTTGAAGAATTTTTATTTCAACTTCGGGAAAGTTCGGTTCACGTTGAGTCCCCCATTGTTGGATGTCCGAGATCATTCTTAAGATTTTTGGATTTTTATCAGTAAAGTATTTTGATAAAATGTTTGACAACCAGAAAACAATCGGTTCATATTGATTACTTAAAATAATGTTATTGTATAGCTCACTAACATCACCCGCAATTACATAAATGGGTACAGAAGAAAGGATATTCTTTAAACGCTGAAAAATCTTTTCATTGCTGAGAAAACCAGAGCCAAATCCGGCAGTAAATGCCCATAATTCATAATAGGCTCGACCGCAACATACAAATGTAGCGTAATAGTCGTTAATATCTCCGATAGTTTTTGCTTTAATCAAAAGCCCTTTTTCGTTCCGTACAAAATCAAGATAGTAAGTTTCTCTGAACGCATCAACGTCGAATGAGCAATTTTCCCATAGGGTTAATTCTAATTTGAAAAGACCGTCTTTTTCAACACCTCCTCTAACTCTATCAAGCTTTCCTGCTGGCATTTTTTCTAGAATAGATCTTGCCTTCTCATTGAAGCGCACCTTAAACAATCTCTGCAGAAAATCTGTCCTGTTTTTTGATTCTAAAATGTAATTGCATAGGCGTATGAAATGGTATATTTGCTCGATATTATTATCAATTGCGACAATTCGTTTTATTTGGCGACGACTGCTGACAATAGCTAATACGTGATAAAAATGCGGATTAGCTATTCCCATAAAAACATGACGCTTTGAGGTTGAGCCACGAAATCGCTGTCTAAAAATGTCGTTACTTAGAAAATAATAGTTTCCCAATCTTCTTTTAGGCACATCTTCAAATTTGTAAAGATCTTCATTATTATCGCGAAGACTAAACCCGGAAAAATATTGAATGTCCATAAGCTAAAATTTCAATTTCTTTTAAAAAGCTTCTTAAGTAGCTCTATTCGATGTGAAACCAGATGACGCTCTACAATCAAATCTCTTCCCTTTTCGCGGACATTTAAATATTTTTTATGATTCGCTTTATATTCTTGGATTAATTTATTGAAAGTATTCTTTTGAAAAATAACGCAATTGCTCTCGTTAAAACCAAGTCGTTTAAGGTCATTGCAGTATTGTCCAATTAGCAAAGCTCCAGCCGCGGCTATCTCAAAATACTTTGGTGTTACCAAATCATATTGTGGATCACAGGAACCAGCTGCTATAATTGCGTCAAATTCAGTCAGCCAACAGTAATATTCATAATCACTATATTTTTTATTCTCTACTCCAGAATTGTTATAATTTATAACATTTGTCTGCAAGCGGCACCAATTTCGGAGATCATATGCATCACTTCTTTGACCGCCAAAAATTATCACTTCATTGCTGCGAGATTTGATTGGATTTTGCTCAATAAATTTTTCGGGAACTGCCCACGGAAAATGACAAAATCTATCTCTTGGGAAATCCGGGTAATGGTAAAAGAAAGGGGTATCGTACTGGGAAAGTACAAAATCAATTCTATTTTCTAACACATATTCCTTAAACCAAAAGGTTTTGTTATGGGGATCGCTAGCCATGACGCAAATGATATGCCCGATTTTTTTATCATAACTAATTTTCGGTGCGGCCCAACCAGGTTCCATTGATAGAATATATTTTATCTTTCTTTTAAAAAGATCGTATTCCACTTGAGAAGAAATAATAAGAGGATTAAAAGCCTTGATAAATTCTTTAACTAAATGAGGGGCAAAGATACTAACCCATCTATTTTTTATATGGAATCGCCAGTTAATTACCAATGCAAAAGGGCTTTTATTGATTGAATTCTTTAAATACACCTATTGCAAACCTTTTGCCACGTATAAGATATCAAGAGGTCTAAAAATTCTGGGAGATGTCACAGTAAAAATCGGGAATCCAGCCAGTTTTTCAAACCTCTCGAATTCAGTATTGACGCGCATTTGTAGGCGCATGTTTCAGGATGAAGTAATTAATACGTTTACTATGGAACAATATATATTCCTGTCCAAGAATCCTGCAGATGAAAGATTCGCCCATAGATCAAACCTTCTACATAAAGCTGCTCCACCCCTCTGCATACTGCGCCTATCCACTTGTAAACGTTAGCAAGCTTTGGGGCAAAATCATGCCATATAATTATACTTCCAGACCGGCATTGTCTCAGGATTTTATTTGTATCGTTGCAGACGAAATCAGCATCGTGGCAGCCGTCTATAAACGCCACATCGATAGGGCCAAACTCCGGTTCCCAATTCTTGGTGTTAGCAAAAATCTGGCGGATGTTAGTTACTCCCTTCTCTCGGTAATACCTCCCGATTTCTTCCCGCGACGGGGCAAAGGAGACGTTCTTCCCTCCTTCCGTGATCTCCTCAGGGGGGATATTGACAGTATAAACAATGCCATCTGGAGCATTCTGCGCCATGAGGGCCGTGGTTTTCCCATGGGAGGTGCCAATCTCCAGCAGAATCTTCGGATCACCGTTACAACACGCAGAACCAATAACCTCGGCATCCCTAAGTCGCCTACCATTTAAATCTTCAAGATATTGAAAGTCATGAAGATAGCCTCCCTCAAGAATTGGGTTATTGACCCAACCCATAGCTTTTTTAAGATATGATAAATTCCTAACTTCGAGAACGTTAGCCTTTAAATTTCTATGTAACGAAATAGGATAACAACTTTTCTTTACTATAAAATATATTTTGGACAACATAAATCGACCTTTCGATCAATGCTTCCTGCCAGTCAGTCAAATAGCCATTGTTTTAAAAAAAGTTAAGGTTACCTCACTGCAAAGACAGTTAAAATTATTTTTGATTTAAAATCAGAGCCTATCGGTCGTCCACTTTAATACGGGAGCAAGCTTTCCCCTGATAGGTTCAGACTTATATGCCTGGTTTGCAGTTCCTGTTCGTTCAACATTCAATGTAATATTTATTCCTTCTGGATAAAAGGTCCTGACATTGAATATCGTTGAAAGTATCCTCAGATTATAAAATGTGGGAGAAAGCAGGTCTGCGGGAAGAGTAACATTCGACACATATTTCCCTGCTTCGACGGTGGGTATTCCTTCAACACCTTCATCATTGAAGCTTCGAAATAAAATTGTATCCTGATCATCGCAAAGGTCAAAATAAACTCTAAGGCCAGTAGTTTTTTTAAATACGGAAAATTGTATTTCTATTTCGAGCGTTTTACCATTTTCAATAATTTCTCCAACTCTTTGCCCTTCTTGGGTCAACCTGATATCATCAAACTTAAAAACCGGATCGGGAAGTAAGCTCCGTATAACTTCTTCGATAGATTTCTCTTGCCTATCTCCATTGCCTTGTAGATATTTCGGGATTACATTTGCCGTTTTATCATCGGCGGTGACCATCCCTCTATTGATCAATAAAGTTCGTCCACAAAGTTGTCGAACCGCTTGCATATTATGGCTTACGAACAAAATCGTCCGTCCATCATATGCAACATCTCTCATCTTACCAAGGCATTTCTTCTGGAAGGCAGCATCGCCTACGGCAAGCACTTCGTCAACGAGTAATATTTCAGGTTCTAAATGTGCCGCAACCGCAAAGGCCAGGCGGACGTACATGCCGGAGGAATAGCGCTTGACCGG
>QMMZ01000074.1 GCA_003647525.1 Deltaproteobacteria bacterium
ACGAAAACTAGAAAATTTTTTCAAGTTCAAGGAAGGCGCAAATTTTAACCGCAGGAATACATGGAGTATTTTGAGGATTAAAATTTAAGCCTGACGCAGAAATTGGGAAAATTAGCAGTTTTCGTTCAGGCACTACATAGATATATCGAACAAAATGTAACAAACGACTTTAAAGGCAAAATGGTCTTTGTCGGTGGGCCGCGACAGACCGGAAAAACTACGATGGCAAAGCAGCTTTGTAATGAGGCTGGGTTTGACACAAAGGCGCGTTATCTGAACTGGGATGCGGCAGAGGACAGGGAGAATATTCTCATTGAACGATTTCCCGCAGGACCTGGATATCTGATCCTCGATAAAATTCACAAGTATTCGCGGTGGCGACAGGTGGTAAAAGGCCTGTATGATAAACGCGGTGATGAACTTCAGATCCTTGTTACCGGTAGCGCGCGGCTTGACTATTACCGTCGTGGGGGCGATTCTCTTCAGGGACATAGATAGACGAGAGGTGGATTTCGTGATTGTTGAATCGGAGTTTGTGTAAGGGCTCGGTCAAAAATAACTTGGCATTTTTGCATTCTGACTTTACCATATCTTTAACCGATCTTCAATCGCAAAAGTCCTCGAAATAGCTCGCTATTCCTGCGGTTTTTGCTCAATCAGATCGATTAAATCTACGGCAAATTCAGGCGCAAATTCTACCAAGTTATTTTTGACCGAGCCCTAAGACAATATTTTTTATACATATTATCCAGAGATTATTTGACATTTAATTATTTTTGTCTTAAAAAATTTGATTTGTTAAAATTTGTTAAAAAGTCGATAAAATCGACGAGATCGTCAATGTTTGAGGCGTAGATCATCGAAGTAATTACTACAGTAAAGAAGATGCAGGAATACTCCGACCGCACGCGTCGTCTTGATAAGACGATTGCGTTTGTTCCAACCATGGGATATCTCCATGAGGGACATCTCTCTCTTATAAGAAAAGGCAGAAAGATTGGAGATTGTCTTGTAGTGAGTATTTTTGTAAACCCGGTTCAATTTGCTCCTGGAGAAGATTTTGAGGATTATCCTAGAGATCTTGAAAGAGATCTTGAGCTTGCCCGAAAAAATGGTGCGGATGTAGTCTTTACTCCAGATGATAAAAAAATATATTCAAATAGATTTCAGACATATGTAAATCTTAAAGAACTTCCAAATCATCTTTGCGGCATTTCAAGGCCAATATTTTTTTCAGGAGTTGCGACTGTTGTAACGAAATTATTTAATATTGTTAAACCTCATTTTGCCATTTTCGGTCAGAAAGATTATCAGCAGCTAGTTATAATCCGGCAGATGGTTTGTGATCTGAATTTCGATATTGAAATAATTGGAGCTGACACGGTTAGGGAGCATGACGGTCTTGCCATGAGTTCAAGAAATGTTTATCTGACTTCCGGGCAGAGAAATTCAGCACTATGCCTTTACAAATCGCTGCAAAAGGCTCAAGCTCTTCTATGTAGCGGTATAAATGATTCGGAAAAAATTATTGATTCAGCTTCGGAAATAATAAAGTCCGGGACAAATACCGCAATTGACTATATTGCTATATGTGATCCCAACACACTTATTGATATGAAAAAAATAGACAGGCCGGCTTTAATGGCTCTTGCCGTCAAGGTAGGAAAAACGCGTCTTATAGATAACACTATTATTAACCCACAGAAAAAATTAGCAGTATAGACTTTCAGATAAATAATTTCACTGTGTTATCAATCGTCGACGTATAACTAATACGCCTTCCTCCTTCTGGCCTTGTGAAATTATTTATCTGAAAGTCTATATATTACTGCTGATGCGAATATTTCCAGCTTTAAAAAGGAGACAGTTATGAGCAAAGAACAATTCTTTTTTACTTCAGAATCTGTTACTGAAGGGCATCCTGACAAGGTTGCCGACCGCATATCAGATTCCATCCTTGATGCCATTATCGAGAAAGATAAAAATTGCAGGGTTGCATGTGAAACTCTTGTAACAACCGGCCTGGCATTTATCGCGGGTGAAATTACAACTGAATGCTATGTTGATATCCCTCAGATTGTTCGGGAAACAATTCGTGATATAGGATACCATTCTTCCAAGATGGGATTTGACTGGCAGACATGCTCGGTAATTACCAGCATAGACCATCAATCGCCAGATATTGCTCAGGGTGTAAATATTGGAGAGGGCTTATTTAAAGATCAGGGTGCAGGAGATCAAGGGCTTATGTTTGGGTTTGCGACCGATGAAACTCCTGAATTAATGCCGATGTCCATAATATATGCTCACAAGCTATGCCGTCGTTTATCAAAGCTTAGAAAGAACGGTTCTCTTGATTTTCTCCGGCCTGACGGGAAATCCCAGGTTACAATCGAATATGAAAATGGTTCGCCAAAACGGGTTGATGCCGTAGTAATAGCCGCGCAGCACAAACCAGACATAGAATATGAAGAGCTGAGAGAAGCTATCATTGAAGAGGTCATAAAAAAGGTTATCCCCAAAGAAATGAGAGATGGAGATACCAATTATTTTATAAATGCTACAGGCAAGTTTGTAATTGGCGGCCCCATGGGAGACTGTGGTCTTACGGGCAGAAAAATCATTGTTGACACTTATGGCGGTCAGGGCAGCCATGGCGGCGGATGCTTTTCAGGAAAGGATCCTTCCAAGGTTGATCGTAGCGCATCTTACATGGGCAGGCATATTGCAAAAAACGTTGTTGCAGCCGGTTTAGCAAAAAAATGTGAGGTGCAGATAGCATATGCCATAGGAGTGGCGGAGCCGGTTTCTGTTATGGTGGATCTTATGGGCACGGGAGTTGTATCCAAATCCAGAGTTAAAGAAATAATTAAAGAGGTTTTTGATTTAAGGCCTGCAGCAATAATTGAATATCTTGATCTTTTGCGGCCGATTTATAAGAATACCTCGGCATATGGCCACTTTGGCAGGACTGAGCCGGAGTTTACCTGGGAAAAAACAAACATGAAAGATATTATTAGAGAAAAAGCAGGACTATAAAGGAGATAATAAGATATAATGGATTATGATATTAAGGATATTAAGCTTGCAAAGCAAGGCGCTCTTCGAATTGAATGGGCTAACCAGAGCATGCCTGTTCTGAACCGCATAAAGGAAAGGTTTACAAAGGAAAAACCATTAAAAGGCTTAACTCTTGCTGCCTGTCTTCATGTAACAACTGAAACAGCATCTCTTATGAAAACTTTAAAAGCAGGGGGCGCCATGGTATTTCTTTGCGCTTCAAACCCCCTGAGCACACAGGATGATGTGGCAGCATCTCTTGTAAAGAATGACAAAATTTCTGTTTTTGCTATAAAAGGTGAGGATAATAAGACATATTACAGTCACATTAATTCTGTCCTTGATGTCGGACCCCAGTACACAATGGATGATGGCGCCGATCTTGTTTCTACTATTCACTCAGAAAGGTCTGAGCTTTTGGAACAGGTGAGGGGTGGCACAGAGGAAACCACAACCGGAATTATTCGGCTTAAAAGCATGGCGGCAGACGGAGTCCTGAAATATCCTATTATTGCCGTGAACGATGCAAAAACAAAGCATTTTTTTGATAATCGTTATGGTACGGGTCAAAGCACCCTGGATGGAATTATACGTGCAACAAACCGCCTTATTGCCGGTACGAATTTCGTTATTTGCGGCTATGGATGGTGTGGAAAGGGCCTTGCGATGCGGGCAAAAGGAATGGGCGCAAATGTTATTATAACCGAAGTTAATCCCACTGCTGCTCTTGAAGCTGTAATGGATGGTTTTAGCGTGATGCCGATCAGTAAGGCAGCAAGGATAGGCGATATTTTCTGTACCGTTACCGGTAATATAAATGTTATAAGAAAAAGCCACTTCAACATTATGAAACATGGCGCTATTATAGCAAATTCCGGACATTTTAATGTTGAACTTGATCTCGAAGGATTAAAGAGCATTACAAAGTCTGTAAGAAAAATTAGACCTTTTGTGGATGAACATATTCTTGAAAATGGCAGGATTGTAAACGTTCTTGGCGAGGGCAGGCTGATAAATCTTGCTGCTGCCGAAGGGCATCCTTCAAGTGTTATGGATATGAGTTTTGCCAACCAGGCCTTAAGTATAGAATATATGGTAAAAAGTAAAAAATCTTTTGAAAAAAATGTCTATCCGGTACCCGAAGAAATAGATATGGAAATCGCCAGAGAAAAACTGGAGGCAATGGGAATTGCTATTGATAATCTGACTGCTGAACAGAAAAAATACCTGGCATCATGGACTATGGGGACTTAGGTCTCTAAAGTGTTAAAAAAATCGCTCAATTTAAGTTATAGTAAGGTTTACCCATGTTTAAAGCAAAAGATATCATGACGAAAGATCTGATCACTGTCTTGCCCGAGACGGAGATTGCTCAAGCCACAAAGCTCATTTTGGAAAAAGGTATCAATGGCGTTCCTGTGGTGGATAAAGGGAAGCTGGTGGGGATCCTTTGCCAGAGTGACCTGATCGCGCAGCAAAAAAAGCTCCCAATCCCCTCATTTTTTACCTTTCTGGATGGGTTCATTCCCTTGACTTCTATAAAGCAGCTCGAAAAAGAAGCTCAAAAGATAGCGGCTACCACCGTTGCCCATGCCATGACTACAAATCCTGTCACCGTTCGGCCCGAGACAGATGTTGAAGAAGTGGCCGCCCTAATGGTGGGCAAGAATTTCCATACCCTTCCTGTGCTGGATAAAGGGAAGCTGGTGGGAATCGTGGGAAAGAAGGATGTGTTGAAAACTCTTATGTCCTCAGGTTAACTCCATTATATTCCCTTTTGATTACCTGGTTTACTTTGGTTTATTCTTGATGTGCGAGACAGGTTTTAAAAGGATGTTGTTATGATTCTTAATAACTGTTGGGAGGAACAACATGATACATCAAAGTGTAATTACCGATTTTTGTCAGAAGCAATATATGCCTGAAATCGATCCATCAGCCTGCATTCACCCCGTTGCTACGGTTATCGGACGTGTTTCGGTGGGCAAGCGGGTTATGGTTTCACCCTTTGCATCAGTGCGTGGCGATGAGGGGCAGCCGATCTTTGTCGGAGACGAAGCGAACGTGCAGGAAGGGGTGATCATCCATGCACTTGAAACAGAGCACAATGGCCATCTGATTGAAAAAAATCTGGTTGAAGTTGAGGGGAAAAAGTTCGCTGTTTACGTAGGCAAAAGAGTCTCTCTGGCTCATCAGGTTCAGATTCACGGCCCTGCATGTGTAGGAGATGATACGTTTGTCGGCATGAAAACGCTCGTCTTTAAAGGAAAGGTAGGAAAAAACTGTGTGATTGAACCCGGATGCATCGTCATGGGGGTCAGTGTCGCAGATAGACACTATGTGCCGACAGGAACCGTGTTGAATGACCAGGATGCCGCTGATAACCTCCCTGTGATTACTGATGACTACCCCTTCAAGGATCTGAACAAGGGTGTCGTGCATGTCAATACCAGCCTTGTGGACGGATATAACAAGATTAATTTGCCACAGATGATCGCGTCCTGAAAGGCAGGGGGAGCTTTAAATATGGTACGCCCGGCTGGATTTGAACCAGCGGCTTCCAGCTCCGGAGGCTGGCGCTCTATCCCCTGAGCTACGGGCGCACAAATTCCAACCCAAATATAGACTTTCAGATAATTAATTTCACTGCGTTATCAGTCGTCGACGTATAACTAATACGCCTTCCTCCTTCTGGCCTTGTGAAATTAATTATCTGAAAGTCTATAGTATGTTTATTTACGTTTATAAGTCAAGAATGTTTAAAATTACATAGCAATTTAGCCTTTTGAAAAAGAGTCCGACAGGATAACAGGATAGACAAGATTTTATTTAAAAAGCGAAATCTGTTGCAGACAGAACCGAACAATCTTATTCCTCCTGGATATTGCAGTATATAAAATTTTATAGTGGCAAAACACATCCAAACGATATGGGTAAAAACGAAGTTGAGCGGTTTTTGAGCTTTCTTGCAGAAAAGAAAAAGGTTGCTGCCGCAACCCAGAAACAGGCATTCAACGCATTGAGGCCATCTCAATTACCTGAAGAGGCGGGATTTTTTTCAAAGTATTCAATTGCTTCGCCGACCAGGTAAAGTGAGCCGGCAATGCAGATTGCATCGTTTTTAGGTGTTGTTTTAATGGCGTGTTTTATGGCCTGACTGACGTCGGGTATAATTTTTATATCTGAAATTACTTCTTTTGCAGCAGAGTAAAGTTTTTCAGGCGGCAGCGCCCGGTTTATCTTTGGCTGGGTTAATATGGCTCTATTACAGACAGAGCAAAGTGTTTTAAGCATGGAAGAATAAGGCTTGTCATCCAGAATTCCTGCAACAAGTGTTATGTTTCTGCCGGCAAGATTTTTGGGCAGATAGTTTACAAGTCTTCTTGTGGCAATTATATTGTGCGCTCCGTCAAGGATTATCAGGGGATTTTCAGAAACTATATCCAGCCTTCCGGGCCAGCGGTTTTTTTCAAGCCCCTTTTTTATGCTGTTAAAAGGAAGTTCCGCCCTGCTTTTATTCAGCAGTTCGCATGCCGCAAGCACGAGTCCAGCATTGTCGATCTGGTGATTTCCCCGCAATCCTGTGCGCAGGTTGCGCCATGTGTTTTCTATTCCAAAATAGGTAAAGGATTTATTTTTATTCCTTCTTACTTTAAATTCATCCCCAAGACGAAAAAAAGGCGCTGACTTTTGTTTAGCAATATCTTTTAAAATTGAAACAGCGCTTTTTTGTTTAGCACCTGTTATAACAGGTATGTTGTTTTTTATTATCCCGCCTTTTTCACCTGCAATTTGTTTTATGGTGTTTCCAAGATACATTCTGTGTTCAAGTGATATGTTGGAAATTATGGTGAGGACGGGTTTTATGATGTTAGTTGCGTCAAGTCTTCCTCCCATTCCTGTTTCTATAACAGCCCAGTCCACTTTTTGTTTTCCAAATTCATAAAAAGCCATTGCAGTGGAGTATTCAAAGAAGGTCGGCTCGCGTTTTCCTGTGGATATGTTTTTTAATACTTCATATGCTTCAACAATATTTTTATTTGAAACAGGCTGGTTGTTTATTCGTGTTCTTTCATTAAAACGAACAAGATGGGGTGAAGTATAAAGCCCTACCCTGTAGTTTGATTCTTTAAGAATTGAAGCAATGAAGGATGCAATTGATCCTTTTCCGTTTGTTCCCGCCACATGAATGCACGAAAAGCTGTCCTGGGGATTACCCAGGCCATGCATCATGCTTTTGATGGTTGAAAGGCCGAGTTTGATCCCAAACCTTTTCAGGCCGTACATAGTCTGAATACATTTATTGTAATGATCCTTTGAGTTCATAGTCACAAAAAACCCGGCAAAAATTAATATTCCTGCCGGGTTTAAGTTTTATTGATTTTTAACCTTGTTTTATCTGTATCTTTTAGAAGCTGTAATCCTCTGTCTTCTTAAAGCTTCGCGCTGCTTGCGACGTTTGTGCTCGCTTGGCTTTTCATAGCTTTTTTTTAGCTTCAGTCTTTTAAAAAGGCCGTCATTCTGAATCTTCTTTTTCAGAATGCGCATAGCCTTTTCAACGTCATTGTCATAAACCTTGACTTGAATTTCCTTCAAACTCCTCGCCCCCTTCTTTCCATCAGACGAATATATATAACCTAAAGTATAAAAAATCTCCGATGTTTTTTAACTTAATTTTTTAAAATAACTAATTTTTAATCACATGGCAAGAAAAAAATGTGTCCGGGTCTTAAATTTAAGATCCGGACACAGACAGGGACCAGGTAATTTAGGTTTGAATATAACCTGAATTGAGTCTTTTCTACAGTTTTGAAATAAGCTCTGCTGTAACTGATTTTA
>QMMZ01000075.1 GCA_003647525.1 Deltaproteobacteria bacterium
GATGCTGGTATCACACCCAAAAACATCAATTACTTTGATACAGGCAGTATATTTTCCTTTTTTCGGATATCTGTCATAACCGATTTTATCCTTTTTAAACCTCTTAAGGTATTCTGGTTTGTGAGGTTTATACTGTGTAGTCCATTGATGTGTATTAGATTTACGATATGAAAGAATTGTGTCATGTTTTTGGGGGAACTTACGTGCTGTAGATCGTTTGAATGCAAAATATGCCCATATAATCTCATTCAAAAACATCCCTGAAAAAACATCATCTATAAGTGATCTTATAAAGAAATTAACTCGCCAATCACAATGAATATATACTGTCCCTTTTTCGTTGAGCAAATCACGTATAAGAACAAGTCTTTCATACATCATTTGAAGATATGAATCCGTTCCTTTCCCCCACATATCCCGATAAGCAACCATTTCTAATGCCGATTGATCTTTTCCAAGCGTTTCCTTGCCGTCACCAACCGGCACATTCATCGTAAAATCAGCCCCAACGTCAAACGGCGGATCAATATAAATCAGATCAATCTTCCCCTTGAATTCCTTTAACAGGCTTGCCATCACCAGCTTGTTGTCGCCCCAGACAAGCTGGTTGCGGAAATCATCCTGGTGCGCCTTGACAGGATCAAACAATTTGTCCTGGACATGCGCGCGTGAGGCAGGTTCATCCACAGTCTCTATCTTCTGAAGCGGCATGGCGCATCCTGCAATATCCGCAGCCCGTCGGTTGCCGTATTCGTCATACTTCCCTTCCCAGATCAGTTCGGTCTTCATCTGCGAAAACGGATGCGGGTTGTCCAATCCCCAGCGTATGTTGTCAGCCATATACTGCTCCCAGTTTAGCTTTAATAATCAAAAGTACCCACCAATATTTCCTAAAATTTCAATAAAGCGTTTTCTTATTTTAATAAACCCATTTTTCATTTGATTTTGCATGTCATGGCACATAAGTCCAAGGCATGCGGATAAAAAAAGTTTGGGATGCTGATTTGATGGGGTTGAGCGCCAGCCCCCACGGTCATCGTCCAGCACATACTTAGCGAATTATTCTTCCAAAATTTCACGAACTTTATAAACTGCTAATAGTTGACAAAGACAAACTATAGCCGCAATCACAATGCACGTAAGTAATAAAAGACCATGCAAAAAAGCTGATATTTTCTTACTAAATACCCATATGCTTATTGATATTACACCACAGATTAAACAGATAAATATAGATAGTAGAGCGCGAAATTTGAGCTTCCAGTAATCGCTCCATTCATACAATATTTTGTTAGATCCGTCTGATCTTGGCTTAAGAATCTTATTTGACATTTGCACTGCGGCAGCAAAGAAAGCTAAGGGGATAGTGGGGAGGTATTTCAATATATCTGAATTATTTCTAATCTGGTGCCCCAAGCTTTCAAACCATGAAGGCCAATAATAAGATAGCAAAATAATGATCGAAAGCGCTATCATTTCATATGAAACTAAAATGATACGTAATAGTTCAAGAATCCTTCTCACATTTCCACCAATTGTTAATTAATGTTCCATGTGTCTTTCTTCTTTGACTTTTTCAAAAATTTTAATGGCTATTTTGTATAGGTCATATGGCTCGGGTTCTCGATCAAATATGAAGTTTCGTATAGTTTCTGATGTTTTTATTATTACCATTTCTCCATCTCGTTTTCCTTTTACAATTCCCCGCCCATAACCATCCGCAGCCATTAAAATTGCGGCATCTCCAATTGGTATTTCCTTTTTTATTGGTAATTCTTTGCCTTCATAATCAGCTATTTCTTGGATATGTTTAGGCAAGTCAGTATTGAGTGGTGTTTCATTAGAACTTTTCTCTTGAATTCTCATTTTTTCAGATCTTCTGAAATCTATGTATTCTTTTAGAGATTTCCATAGATGCCCGAACATAGGATTGGGGGGATAAACCCTCGCTGACATCTCATAAATACCTTCAAGTTTCATCAATTTAATCGCAAAAGTTCTTAAATCTGAAATAGGTTCAATATGGCAATCGACAAAAAAGTCATGGTAAGTTTTTCGAATTATAGAACAAAACCTGCTTATAAAAATTTTAACTTCTATTTGATTGTACACATTCAGGAATGCAATTCCTGAATGGCTTGGGATATATACAAATGGACTTGATGCTAAAATAAGATTGGGCTCAAGTAATTTTTTTGCGGCTTTCTTTTCAGTGTCAACAACGGTTACTTCTGCATCTGGTGAATATTTACTGAGGCGACCAAAAACAAAATGATCACCTCCTTTATTATATTCTATGCTGTCAATGAGCGACCAAGAATTACCACGTATGACTATTGGGATAGGGTTTTTAATTGCATTTATGACTTTACCTTTATCAAGGACTCCTAATGTTGTGATTCGTCCAAGATAATAAGTCCCCCTGCTTGCCATATTTCAGCCTCCTATTAGATAACTGGTCATTTATATTTCTTCATCGACAACTTGGAGCTAAGGGCTGGCGAAAGAGCGTAAAGTATTTGACAGTCCTTGTTCAGCGCTTCGGTAGTTAAAGGGTTTTAAATTCCTATTCAATCAACATTAAAGTTATATTACAACATCTTTAGGCTTATGAACGAGCATACAGTTATATAAAGAAAGGCACTCCGGTAAAATAGAAGCCCTGTCAAACTTTTTATAGTTCTCAAACAGCCTGTGCAAAATTATACAGCTCTGGTCTTTGGCATTGTCGAATTGAACCACGCATCGAGGAACACGTTTCCGGGTGCTACCCGGCTCTTCCTGCGCGCTGTAAATACTCGCAAACATGGTTATCTGCTTTGAACGATTACTGAATTCGGAAAGCATCTGGAGAAAGGCTATGTTTTGGGCTTGAAGCGCAGGATCGCCAATGACCTTAATGCCCTGTTCCAGCTCATCGAATATCAGGATGATCTTCCTGTCTCCAAGAGCCTTTTCAAATTCGGCTAATTTTGGATGTGTCATGCCCTTCTTAGGCTCTGTTCCAAGCGCCTCGAAAATCATATTCCAGATGGAATCATGAGGATCATCAGTGAATTTATTGATTATGACAACAACATCCCGGGGAATCTTGCATGACAAACCATTTTCTTTAAGCCATTCCAGGGCAATCCGGTGGTTTTTAAACAAATGGTAAATCATCAAAAGGAGGTGGGACTTGCCGCTTCCCTTCAGTCCCTCAAAAAGAAAAAGCCCTGAAGATTCCTTTGAAGATGAAAACCGGACATTAATTTCATCCAAAACTTTTTTGACATCCGAAGTAGGATAGGTAAGTTGAAAAAAATCATCAGGCCGGGCTTCGATTTTGGTTCGGGACTCATCTTTCAGGTTTGCCAGATCGATAATTCCTTCAATTCCCTCTTCAGAAATCGTCTCTTGCCGTGGTTTCAGAAATGCGGAGTAGCCCATTGAAAACCCTCTTAAAAAAAATGAAGAACTGACATTATAAACAAGGTCACCAGAATTATAATCTATAATATTAAAGCATAGATAGCGGATTTATGTCAATTTGTTCTGTAATTTAGGGGAAAAAGGGAGGCATATCTTCGACAGTAAGGCCACCGGCCCAGAGGGAAGTTTGCTATTTTTAAATTCGCCGGCGAAAAAAGTTGCGTTCGCGCCCAGCTCCCCATTCTGTAAATGCATAAGGCAAATAACGGCGCCCACCAGGCCCAGGCTTTGAGATGCCAGTTTGGCATCTCAAAACTTCCGCCTCCTCGCAGACCAATGGGTCTAATTTTTCGGATTTTGCTTCAAGCACAGCACAGGGAAAGCCATTGCTGTCAAGCAGGAGGTAATCAACATATCCATTGCCGATTTTTTTCAAAATCATCACCGAATTGGTCAAGAACTTTCTTCTTTATTTTGGCATTTACTTCCAGTGCAATATTAGCAGGGCCGTTTTCATTATCAAAAAACCGCCATCCTGCGCATGAAAGGAGGTTATTGATTCTTATTCTGGCTTTAGCTTCTTTTTCCATAAGATTGTCTCAAAAGAAAATCGATTTTATCTTCTAATTCTCCAGAACTTATTAAGAATTAGAGTATCCTTTTTGAAGAGTTCCTTACTTGCGTCTTTCCGATGTCATCTATAATCTTGTAAAGTAAAAAAATCAATAAATCTATTGTGTTCCGCAATATAAACTTACAATTTCTTTAATAGTTCCGGCAAACTTGTCTTTATAAGATTAACTCCGAACACCGATTCCACATGTTTTTTTACTGCCACACACACCTTGCTCATTGATACTTTATTCGAAAGTTCCTGCTGCATGGATGATATCTCTACTTGTTTAAGACCGCATGGATTCATCCAGCCAAAATGCTTCATTGAAATATTTACGTTTAAGGACATGCCATGAAAACATATTCCCCTTCGGATGGCTATGCCTATACTTCCCAGTTTTTTATTTCCAACCCATATTCCCCTGTTAAGCGAATTCCTTTCAGCTATAATTCCCGAATCCGCAACCGCCCTGATCATGACTTCTTCGAGTTTTTCAACATAATCCACCACTCTCATCCTGGCGGCATTAAGGTCAATAATTGGATACATAATAAGCTGGCCTGGCCCGTGAAAAGTAATAACGCCACCTCTTTCCACCTGAACTACTGGAATTCCTGATTTTTCGAGCAAATCAGAAGAAACAGTCATGTCATCCAATCCGCCCCTGCGGCCAAGCGTAAAAACAGGCGGATGTTCCAGCAGCAGGATGACATCCTTGTCAATAATTCTCTTTTTCCTGGCGTCAACAAGACTTGTCTGCAGATCCCATGCCGCCCTGTACTCCAAGGTCTCAAGGTCAACGCACAGCCATTTTTTGCTTTTATTCAATTTCACAGCAATAATTATAGATATTATAGTTGCGCTAATCAATTAATATATTTATTGACAAGTCATAAATATGGGTTAGTGTATTTTTTAGGGCTCGGTCAAAAATATAAGTAACAGTTCACGGTTCACGGTTCACGGTTGATCAAAACATAAAACTGTTAACTGTAAACCGACAACCGTGAACGGTTACAAATATACATACAATGGAGAATAACGAATGGAAACAAAAGAACAAGTTCTAGAAAAAATAATCTCTCAAGAAAAACCAAACTGCCCTCATTGCAACCAGGAAATGAGCCTGTGGGAAGTTCCGCCAATTTCCTTTAGCGACGGGCTTGGATGGGGAGCTCCTTATCTTTATGTATGTTTTAATGATGAATGCTCTTTATATAAAAAGGGTTGGGAAAATATAGAAGAACAAGTCGGACACCATGCTTCCTACAGATGCATGAGCTATCCAGGCTCAGATAAATTTGAACTTATGCCTGTATTCAGTCCTCATGGTGGCGGAGGTCAGATTATCGATGACCAGGTACTTATGGAACAGGAAGTTCTTAAAGAGGCAATAAAGAAAGGGTTTTCAATTCTCGCCGGCTGTTATGTGGAAAAAGATGAGGTGAATGTAGTAAGAATACTGTTAGACGCCACGGAACCAGCAAGAGTTAGGCTAAAAGCGGCTGAAATGGTAGGTGATATTGGAGGGCTGGATGCAATAGAACCGATCAAAAACGCCAAGTTTGGGAATGAACTTATTCAAAAAGAAGTGGATAACGCTATTAAAAAAATACACGATAAAAATTTTACAAGGGAATGCCCTTTTTGTGCTGAGACAATCAAGAAAAGGGCAAAGATATGCAAACACTGCGGCAAAGAAGTAGCCGGCCAGTAATCTACGTTCGTCATTAACGCAACGTTATAATTTTATATATTGCGCTGAACATTTACATTCATTACATCATATGATCGGAAAATAAGTTTTTCCTTTTCAAGTCTTTCAACCGGCAAAGAAATAAGTTCTGAAGAATTTAATTTCTTTTTTATCTCTTCCTTTGATGGAACAGCATTTAAACCATCGCCAAGCTTTTTGCCGGAAACAGTATCAAGAACTATCGCCGTCTTACCGTCTGAAACTACGGAAACTGGGATCTGATGGCTTTCAAGCAGTCTTGAAGCAGCAATAATTTCCCTTTCCCTTGAGCCCAATGAAGCTGCAACACATTTTATCGCCATATATCTTGTCCTATCAACACAGACAACAAGGTCTATCTGCGATTTGTAAGGCTCCCCTGCAATAACAAGTTCAATATCGACATCGACCTCAATATCTTCTTTGGAAAATCCTTTTTCGTTAACCAAAAAACGTTCAACATCCTGTCTGTTCGCCTCAGCGCCAATGTCCGGCACCATTTCACCTGTAATAAAATCTGTAATCATTTCGTACGATTTTTTCACATCAGTCATAATTATACAAACCTTTCTTAACTTGCTGATATTAGCCCATGGACTCACCGCCAAATAGATTCCCAATTTGCAACCTTCCGAAGTATAATCCCGTTTTCCATAAAAAATAAAGAAAAAGATCACTAACCCGTATATTTTTTTTGATGCCTTTATTAAACTTGACATTTTTGAAATGAAGGATAAATATTTTCAATTTATTCAACAGGTAATTTTTGTTAATTAATTAATATGATCAGTCTTATCCTTTTATTTGTAATATGAAACTTAATTTAAACGATATGGCAAGGTGCCTTGATCTTCCTGATAGTACTGTAGATCGTTGGATACGTCAGGGCAGAATACCGATACATAGAAGCGGAAATGGTTGTATATTTAAAGAGTCTATTCTTGAAAAATGGGCATTTAATCACGGCCTTCGATTTTCTTTGCCAAATGAGGGTAAAAAAAAGGAACGGAACTTCGGGCTGACAAATCTTCTGCCTGCAATGCAACTCGGGGGAGTTTTTCATGATATTAAGGGCGATGATGTTGAATCAGTTCTTAAGTCGGCAGTGGATAAAGTGCCTGTTCCGGCAATAAATAAGGAAGGGCTATATGAAAGGCTGCTCGAAAGAGAAGCTTTAACATCAACAGGCATAGGCAAAGGCGTTGCTATCCCTCATCCACGCGCTCCTCTGCCGGAAGAAACAGACAAATCTTTAATAACTACGTGTTTTCTTGAAAAGTCGATAGATTTTGAGGCCGTTGATGACAGGGCTGTGTTTGTTATGTTCATTCTATTAAGCACATCTATAAAAAATCATTTACATCTTCTTTCAAGGCTTGCTTTTTGTGTACGCGATGATTCATTTGTCGAATTTTTGAGAACATATCCGGATAGTTCTTCACTTTTATCGAGAATAGCTGACTGTGAAAATCTACTCGACAGAGCAGAACATAATTAGGTATTGAAAACATGCGCATTTTAAGACTTTGGCGACATCCTGCAAGCTGGACCATTTTTCGCCTCGACGACCGTCTTCTTCTAATTTTGATAGCTGTTATTGTAGGCACCTGCAGCGGGCTGGCGGCTGTTGCGCTTAACCGGTCGCTTATTGCGATGTTTGACTGGCTTCATAATTTTCGTCATTATTGGTGGTCATTTATTATGCCTGCAATTGGGGCAGCTCTTTCTGCGCTCTTCCTGGACAAAATGGTAAAAGAAGGCGCCGGACACGGCGTGCCCGAAGTGATTTACAGCGTATCACGTTATGGCGGTTTGATGCGATTTCGTTCAAGTTTTTCTCGCCTGATATCCAGTTGTCTTACCATAGGCAGTGGAGGTTCAGCAGGCCCTGAGGCTCCTGTGGTTATGAGCGGAGCAGCTATTGGTTCAAATATTGCAAAACTTTTTTCTTTAAATGACCGCCAGCGTGTTACTATTGTTGGCTGCGGTGCTGCAGGTGCAATATCCTCTATTTTCAATGCTCCCATTGCAGGGATGGTCTTTTCTATTGAAGTAATTCTTGGAGAGTGGAAAGCTGTAAATATTGTTCCAATAGCAATTGCTTCTGTTGCAGGCAC
>QMMZ01000076.1 GCA_003647525.1 Deltaproteobacteria bacterium
GTATTATCGGTTTGATGCTTTTTCAGCCAGTTTTCTATTTTCTTGCTTTTTCCGGTTAACATCCATTTTTCCAAAACAATCGCTTGCAAACCAGCTTCACATCTATCTGAATTCGATAATACCAATTGCTCAATATAATCAAAGTGTTCAGCTTTGTTTTGCCAATAAAACAAGTCCTCAATCAATGGCTTTTGGAATAGATCAGTATGAATATCTGCGGGTAATAATTGAACCCAGGCAAGGTCAAATGGATTACAACTGATTTCACCCAATATCTCCGACAAGGAACCGACATAATTTATTCTATCTTTATATTTGCGATAAAGGCTTTTTATTTGATCCATTTTATTTTGATAAAATAAAATTCGAATAGCGGCAACTAAATGATCTGGTTCAAGACGCGAATTCGTACCCAGGGTCTCTTCGGTCAAATTAAGAACAGTTTGAACCGCTTTCAGATAAGGCTTGAACTTTTTCGCAGCGATTGCCTGACGCGTGATTATTTCGACAATTCGACGATCAATGAGGAGAGAACTGCGATTTTTACCTTCCAATAAATGCTGTTCAAGTAATGTATCCAGTGCCGGACGCATCAACTTAAAGCCCTCATGCTTTGTTAAGGAATCGAATCCTTCGCCAGTGGCAGCTTTGATATCCGCCTGTATCAGACATTGTCTTAACTGGGTTTGATTTAGTTGATAATAGGCAATGGAGAGAATTTGCAGAATGCTTTTCTCCAATGTGGGCAGTTTTTCATAACTTGATATTAACTTATTGACGGTCATACTGTTTTCCGATGAGACACTTTCCGCCATTTTGGCTCTATGGTAATTTCACAATCAAGCAAAATCTAAGGAGTTGCTAACTGATTGAATTTACAGGCTGTCTCGCCTTATGTTGGTAGCCTCATTTTCTTTTTGCCATAATTTTCGTTTTCAGTAGTGTTTTCCTGTATGCCGACAGATTTCCTTGCCCGCTGGAATATTTACCAAAATAATCTTTTCTGATTTCCCATGGGCTATGGTGGACTATTTTATTGATATATTCATATATGCTTTTACGGATTAATTCAGATTTTGTTACACCAAGTATTTTTGCTGTGTTTTGCATATCTTGTTCTAATTCAGGATTAAGTCTTAAGCTAATCATTTTATACTGCTTCCTCTAAAGCAAAAATCTGTGAAAATATCTGATTATTGTCAAATCCTTTAAGATGTATTGCACCTGATCTGCATGATGCTGTGCATAGCCCGCAGCCCTTGCAGAGAACAGGGTTAATTTGAGCCTTGCCAGCAAACGGGCCTTTCTCAATAAAGTCAGGTGCTGAAAATGGACAGATATTGATGCATACACCGCAACTGCTGCAGTTTAAAGGATCGATATACGCAACCGTGCCGCTCATATTTGTTGATTTTTTGGCAAGCAGCGTTACAGCCCTTGTTGCTGCGGCCTGCGCCTGAGCTATTGATTCATCAATCGGCTTTGGCGCATGTGCTAATCCACAGATAAACACACCGTCTGTTGCACAATCAACAGGCCTTAGTTTAACGTGTGCTTCCATAAAAAAACCGTCATCATTAAGAGTAACCTTGTACATTTGTGCAAGCGGGTTTTTTTCCGGTGGTACAATGGCGGATGCAAGAACCAGAAGATCCGGCCTTATCTCAATCTTTCGTTTAATTGTAGAGTCAGTGAACCTTATCCGTAGGTCTTCCCTGTCATTATCTACGCTTAATTCTTCACTAACGTCATATCTGAAGAAGAGGATGCCTTTTCCCCGGGCTTTTCGGTACAGGTCTTCGCGCAATCCATAACTGCGCATATCTCTGTAAAGAATAAAAATGTCTATTTCCGGATTGAGTTCTTTGAGTTGCAGAGCGTTTTTTATCGAATGTGTACAGCATGTTTTTGAACAATAAGGACGTTCTTCTATTCTTGAGCCAACACACTGGATAAACAGAGCTGACTTTATATTTTTGATGGAATTGTCGTTTTTAATGAATTTTCGGTCCAATTCAAGACCGGTTAGAACTCGGTGATCCTTGCCATACAAATATTTATCAGGCTTAAGTTCTTCGGCCCCTGATGCAATTATTGTTACACCATGCTCAAGGACTTCTTCCTTGCCGTTCTTTTGGATACTGGTTTTAAAATTCCCGACAAAACCGTTAGCCTTTGTTATTTCTGATTTCAGATAAACATCAATTTTATCATCTGACTGAATTTCTTCAATCATTCTATTCAGATTTTGCTGTACATTTTCACCTTGCCAGGTTTCATGGATATGCCGTGCCTGTCCGCCAAGCATTTCATTTTTTTCAATCAGATATGTATGATACCCTTGTCCTGATAAAGTTTTTGCCGCCGCCATACCGGACATGCCGCCGCCTATAACCAGAGCTGACTGGTTAATATCCAGTTCCGGTTCAACCAGAGATTCGTGCAAGGCCACCTTTGCCACGGCCATCATGGTCAGCTCTTTTGCTTTTTGGGTTGCCTCTTCAGGTTCTTTGCTGTGGACCCATGAACAAAGATTGCGGATATTGGCCATATCAAACAGGTATTTATTAATACCCGCATTAATTAAAGTTTCCTGAAAAAGCGGTTCATGCGTCTTGGGAGTACAGGCTGACACAACTACGCGGTTCAGGCGCTTTTCTTTTATTATCTTTGTAATCTTATCCTGAGTGTCCTGCGAGCAACTAAACATGTTTTCTTCTGTATGAACAACATACGGCAGGGTACTCGCAAAATCGACTACAGCCGGCACATCGACTACTCCGGCGATGTTAGTTCCGCATCTGCAAATAAAAACTCCTATTCTTGGAGGTTCTCCGCGGATATCGATTTCTTCAGGAATTTCTTCTTTCTTTGTCAGGCTCCAGCGGGATTCGGAAAGGCTGATTCCTGCCATGCCCGCTGCCGCGCTTGACTCGATGACTGATGTTGGGATGTCTATCGGAGATTCAAAAGCTCCGCATACAGCTATTCCGGGGACAGAAGTTTTTACAGGGTCAAAACTTGTAGTTGATACAAAATTATAATGATCAAGTTCAACACCTGATTTCCTGGCCAGTTCTATTGCTTCTTTGCTTATGCCAAGTCCTACTGAGAGGACAACTATATCAAATTCTTCATCAATTCTTCTGCCGTTTTCGTCTATGTATCGTATGATTTGGTTGCCTGTATCTCCAACTGAAAAGATATTGCTGATTTTTGATTTTATAAATCTTATGCCTGATTCATCTCTGCCTCTGTTGTAATATTTTTCAAAATCTTTTCCGTGAGTTCGTATATCCATATAAAAGATAGCTGTATCCAGAGGCTCTTTGCTGTGTTCTTTGGCAAGCATGGCCTCTTTTATTGCGTAGGTACAGCAGACTGATGAGCAATAGCCCCTGGCTCCTATATGGGTATCTCTTGATCCAACACATTGCAGCCATGCGATCTTTTTTGGTTCCTTTTTATCTGAAGGCCTGACGAGATGCCCGCCAAAAGGGCCTGATGCTGAAAGAATGCGTTCAAATTCCAGGCTGGTAACAATATTGGGAGATTTTCCATACCCGTAAATGTCATGAGTCGCTGGCTCATAAGCCCTGACGCCGGTGGCAAGGATGACTGAGCCAACTTTGAGAGTCAAATCTTTCTTTTGGTCATCAAAGTTGATGGCACCGGTGGGGCAAAATTTTTCGCACGCCTTGCACCTGCCATTTTTAAAGAAGATACATTTCTCAGAATCAATTGCGTATTTGAGAGGGACAGCCTGCGGGTATTTTAAATATATTGCTTTGCGCTTTATAAGTTTTTCATCATATTCGCTGTCAACTTTTTTTGGACACTTTTGTGCGCATAAACCACATGCGATACATTTATCCATATCAACATAACGCGGGTATTGAGTTACCTGTACCTCAAAATTTCCTTCCTCCCCTGATATGTCTTTGACCTCTGAAAGAGTGAGTAATTCTATATTGATATGCCTGCCGATTTCGACCAGCTTGGGCGAGATAATACACATGGAACAGTCATTGGTCGGAAAGGTTTTGTCCAGTTGTGACATGATTCCGCCAATAGAGCTTGATCTCTCAACAAGATAGACGTAATAGCCTGAATTTGCAGCATCCAGTGCGGCCTGCATTCCAGCAACTCCGCCACCGACAACCATTACAGCGCCGATCTTTTTTTTTGACATTTGTTTTCCTATGATAATGAGGTCTCTACCTAAGATGAGCGATTAGCTCTTAGCGATTAGCTGTTAGCTCTTATTATTTCAGTTGGTTACCAGCGATTCGATTTTCACCCATTGGGTGGAATGTTGACATCTATCAATATATTGAAATTATTGTGCTAACCGCTAAAAGCTAACTGCTAATAGCTCAATTCTGGTTCTATAGCACTTATATCTATTTGATTCATGTCTATTCCCAGCGTCTCCTTATCAATGCCCATAGCCAGCCCAAGGAGCTGTGGGAATAGAATTGCCGGAAGATGATTGTTTGTGCGTTGCTGCTCTATCATCATTTTCTGTACGCTGTCAAATTGCAGGTGGCACCATGGGCAGGCTGTGCAGAGATAGTCTGCACCTGCTTGTTTCCCGTCAGCTAGTTTCCTTTTCGTCAGGTTCATTGAAAGATCATCATTTATTCCAAGCACAGGTGCTCCGCAGCATTCAAGTTTTAATGCCCAGTCAATGCTCTTTGCGCCGGTCAGTTCCACAAGTCTATCGAAAATAACAGGTGACACTGGATTGTCGAATTGCATAATATTACTTGGACGCAAAACATGGCATCCGTAATGGGTAGCAATTTTAAGATTCTTGAAATTTCTTGTTATCTTTTCTTTTAATGTGTTGATTCCTATATCTGAATAAAGGGCTGACAGGAAATGTTTAATCTCAAGGTTCCCGTTGTACTTTAATCCCTCTTTTGCCAGTGTTTCATTGACTTCATCTTTAAGAAATAAATTTTCCTTCATATGGTGTTCAGCCATTTTCAGGCTGCCATAGCAACATTTGCAGAGCGTAATCATATTTAAACCCAGTTTTTCCGCCAGGGCCAGATTCCGTGCGGAAAAGAGTACAAATGTCTTAAAATCCGAATTTCTTAAAGGATAACCGCAGCAGTTAAACTCTTTAATATCTTCTATATCAACGTCAAGCTCAGCAAGCACAGACCTGGCCGAGGTCTCATATTGCTGCACCCGGGCAGGGATGTTACATCCAAGAAACAATGCATATTTCATGTTTTTATTTCCATTGAGGTAATAATTCACCACGGATTTTTCACGGAATTACACTGAATTATCAATAGACCCGCTCTCAAGAGAGTTATTTTGAGATAATTGATCAATTGGACTTTCTTGTGATCAGTTATTTTTTTATGGCCATATTTTCTACCAAGACATCAGCTCATAATCTACGTTCAAAATTAATATTCTTATAATTTTCATTGAAACTCTGTGTCGTTCCGTGGTGAACTTTTACAAATTAAGTTTTTATTCCTTATTAAAGCTCTCTTTTATTGCAAGGTTCTTCAGCTCATACAAAACATCGGTAACTTTTACTCCCTGAGGGCAATGCTCCTGGCATTGATAACATGTTAAGCAATCCCACAGCATTTTTGAACCAAAAGCCAGATCTTTCAAGCCAAGTCCGACAGAACGCATGATTTGATGCGGCAACAGGCCAAGAGCCTCTTGCGGATTTTCATAATTACCCACTACCGGGCAAACAGTGCTGCAGTTCTGGCAGGAAAAACAATATGAATAGGTAGTTGCCTGAGAGGCCGAATCCACACAAGCCAGCCCTACTTTTTCCTTAAATTCTTTATTAATTGGAGTTAAAGAAATTACTTCATCAGGATTTTTCATTAACTCGCATTTGTCTGCAATAGCATCTTTTGTTAGACTTATAGGGTTTGAATAATTTTTTGAATCCAGCTTTTGTTGATTCAAACCACGATAAAAAGAAAAAGGTGAAAGCACAAGTGGTATTGGATTGCCTTTTTGAATGAGATCTTCCCTTACGTTAAACCACAATTCTCTGAGATTTATACCGACAGGACATACCACTGTGCAGCGGTCACAATTGGTGCATAGATAAATTCCTTCCTGAATAGCTTTAATTTCATTTTCTTTTAAATCCCTGCCCGAGGCATAGGTTTTTAGAAACACCAGTTTTTCTGAAGGAAGAATATTTAAATTGCCTATTTTATCAAAGGCCGCTGCGACCGAACATGTAAGACTGCAAGTTCCGCAGTGTGTACATGCATCAAGTTCCATTGCCTGTCTGGTTGCGATATTTGCAGGAAAAGATTTGTCTTTATCCATTACAGCGTTTGCAAGAAGGCTTACAGGGCTGGCGATGAAATGGAACATCTTGCTGAAAGGCAGATAAGCAAGGCCGATAAAGCATGCAAGGAAATGAATATACCATAAAAGCGTCGTTACTCCCGACCTGTCTAGAGATAAAGCAACAGGGCTTAAAATCCTGGATACAGGATAACCGGTAAACGCCCATTTGGGTGAGGAATGACACTCAGCACAATGCATATTGTGTAATTCTTTAGAAATGGAAATAATTGCAGGATCAATCGGCCCTTTAACATTCGGTGAAACCAGACCAAAATCCTTAACCCATAATTTTTCAAGCGCCAGTATTTCTCCCTCATCATCAAGGCCGGAATAATTTTCCACCATATTCTGAAATTCAGTATATGAGGTTATTTTTATACCTTCCAGAAGAACGCCTGAAATCATAATAACAGCCAGAATAATTATGGCATAGTAGTCCATGGGGCTGGTTTTGAGGCGGGGCACTTTCAGAATAAAGCGCCGGTAAACGGCGATCATCAGACCGGCTAAAACCATAATGCCGAAAAAATCCCTGAAAAACAAAAACGGGTTTACAGTGGAGTAATATTCTTTAAAAAGAGGTGAGGTTATAAAAGAGTCAAGTGCATGCATCAGCAGCAGCATCATGAATCCAATAAATATCAGCATATGCATAATCCACCGGAGAAGGTCTTCTTGCAGAATTCTTCTCTGAAAAATAATATCTATTATGAAAACCTTGACAAGAATAAGAATTTTGGGGCTGAATATAACTCCCAGTATACCCTTTACTGCTGCTGATGTTCTTTCAGATGTCGTAAAATTTTGAGATGCAATGCCTATTTTTCGCGAGAACCAGGTGGAAACCTTGTAGATCAGGCCAAGAAGAAAGACAAAAAGAGAGATATAAAGAAGAACCGTAAACAACATGCAGTTACCCTCCAAAATTAACCCGTATTTCTCACAAGCAATTTAAATTTCTTCAAGATTGTTTATGCAGGTTTTAGATAACATTGTGATAGTATAGATTATTATGAACAAGCAAACTTTTTTTATACCAAATATAAAGAAATTATGCAAGATCTAATCCGCATTCTCACAGGGTAAACGCATTTGCCATATAATATTTCCGAATGCGTTTACCCTTAAATTTAACTGCGCCCCAAATAATAAGGAACGGGGACGAAATAACTTCCCCTAACTATGCATCACAGCTTCGGGTCACCTTTGCCCGATCTCAAATCACAAAAATATCAAAATAGCCTGCTGTTCCATCAACTTTTGCGATTTGAGATCGAACAAATTTGGCCCAAATCTATGCACCTACTTGGAGAAGTTATTTCGTCCCTGTTCCTAAAAAAGCTTGACCTGAAATTTTTCAAGTGATAATTAGATAACCAAAACATAGTTTTAGATTTTTAATAAAAGGGGTCTATGAAAAATAAAGACAATATTTCAAAAAAGCCTCTAACACCGGCCATGGAAGATTATCTGGAGGCTATTTTTAATCTGGGCAAGGAAAAAAGAGTTGTCAGGGTTAAGGACA
>QMMZ01000077.1 GCA_003647525.1 Deltaproteobacteria bacterium
ACGGGATACTTTTTTATAACGGTCATCAAAAGCTCCGGCAGAACCAACCCAGAAAAGATATTCCGGGTTTTCTCCTTTAACTAGTTTATCTGCCATTAAAGGAACCTCAAGACCTTCAGCCCACAACATTCTGTCTTCAGGTGAGAACTGCCACGGAGCTCCATTATTTTCAATATTTGTAAAAGTTGCATTCAACTCAGCAGGAGCTGCAGATTCTTCCAATACCAAATATCTTCTCAGGTCAACAATAATTGAGGGTTGGTTAATATTGACCGGACATTCCTGTGCACAAGCATTACAGGTGGTGCAAGCCCATAATTCTTCAGGAGTGATATAATCATTGATCAATGATTTTTGATCATCATAGTCCTTGCCCATTTTTAGCAAACCAGGGCCTTTTTCTTTCATCCGTGCCCTTACGTTCATTACAATTTTACGGGGTGACAGTTTTTTGCCGGTAATGTTTGCCGGACAAACTGATGTACATCTGCCACATTCAGTACAGGTTAATGAGTCCAAATAATTCTTCCAGGTAATATCTTCCACATCCTTTACTCCAAACCGTGAAACCTCTTCTTCACCTTCAGGAGCAGGAGCAAAGGCTGCATCCGGATCCATCATTAGTTTAACCTCTTTTGTAATTTCAGGCATATTATCGAGGTAACCCAAGGGCTGAAGCCTGGAAAGAAAAACATTTGGTACCGACATAAAAACATGGAAATGTTTGGAGTATGGAAGAATATTGGCAAAAATAAATATCAATAAAATATGTGCCCACCAATAAATTTCATGCTGGGTATGTACTGATTGGTAATCCAATGAATGTAAGGGAATAAAGTTTCTGACTATAAACATGCTTATAGGATAATAGCCTGCAGGACTATCAGAGTTGAGAATATAAGTGAATATATTCATTCCCAGCAAGGATACCATTAAAAGTAAAATTAAAGTAAGGGCAATATTGGCATCCATATGAGATTTATGTTCCATTTCAGGCCCTGAAAATCGTTGTACATTTATAAACAATCTCCTGAAAATGAATATCAATATTGCGATCACGATTATAAAAGCAAATACATCGCCCGAAGCTGTTATTACATTGTAAAACCCACCTAAAAAACCAAATACCCGTTCAGTTCCAAACAAACCATCATAAATCATTTCTATACTTCCAACCAGGATCACCAAAAAGCCCCAAAATACAAGTGCATGTAACCAACCAACAAAAGGAAAACGAAGGATTTTAGTTTGTCCTATTGCAACTTCTATCATTACCCAAAACCGTTTACCATAATCTCCGATAGGATATGGTTTTGTAAGTTTAAGATAAGACCAGATTCGTTTGAAGGTCCAGGTAAAAACAGCCAGGGAAATAATTAGGCATATACCGAAAACGATTTGCTTTGTCATAAAATGAGCGCTTAGTGAATTACAATTTTAAACATTTTAAAATTTAGAATAAAAATAAATTAATTTTTCCAGTATCAATACCAACAAAAATAGAATTCTGATCCCAACCATAGACAGGTAATTTCCACATATTGGAATGTAAACTTTATTTGATTCGCTCATTTTTCAAATAAAAACAACAGTCTTTTAATAGAGATGATGGGAGTGGGACTTTAGCCTGAAGGCTCCTACAAGAAAAGGTGCAGCAGGATTGCCACACCTTTCAAACCAAAAACCAAAAACCAAATATTAGAGTGTGTCCTTAACACAAATGTGAACTGAATTATTAGGGCAACTAGTTCAAAGTATCAAGAACAAAAAATCTGTAAACAGATTTATAAAGTGTATTTTTCAGAAACCATGCCAAAATCCCAGCCAGCCTGTAAAAGTTAAGAAACGTTAAAAACAAAATAAAGTCATTTGCCAAACGTATTTTTGTGATAATGAACCAGAAGGGATTTATATTCATCATCGTTTCAATAACCATTGCATTAATTGGTCTAATGGTTATACAATCCTATTGGATAAAAAATGCCATTACTGTTAAGGAGGCTAATTTTGTGAGAAGTGTGAATGAAGCTATTTCCAATGTTGTTTATAAACTTGAAAAAATTGAAGCTGCAAACCGTTTGCAAAATCAAATGGATTTTATGCACCAACGGCAAAAGTGGCTACAATCAGTCGATTCAATGAATCAATCTATGATGGAAGGGGGCACAAATGCTGATGATCCTTGGGCTTATGACCGTTTTATGCAAAAATCTATGCTTGCCCGGGATGTTATAGAAAGTATGTTCTATGATTACAGCAACACTCCCGTTGAAAACCGGGTTCAGGCTGCCGTTTTGGACTCACTTATAACCAGTGAACTAATCTATAAAGGCATCAATACCATATTTGAATTTGGGATATTTAGTCCGGTACGCAACTTTATGCCCATTCAAAAAACCGGAAAATACCCTAAAGAACTTTTAAATAAAGGCTTTTCTTTCGCTTTGTTTCCAAGTGATATGTTTAGCAGTCCTGATTATTTAATGGTTTATTTCCCGAAAGAAAAACGTTTTCTAATTACCCAGCTCTGGGGAACGCTATCTATTTCAATTGTGTTTATTATCATTATTATCTTATCATTTGCATACACTGTTATTACCATATTAAAACAAAAAAAGATATCGGAATTGAAGAATGATTTTATCAATAATATGACCCATGAATTTAAAACACCGATCTCTACCATTTCATTAGCATGTGAAGCATTAGGCGACAAGGATATTATAAAGTCCGAAAGTTTATACGAAAGCTACATCAATGTTATCAACGAGGAAAACAGAAGACTGGGCGGAATGGCTGAACGTATTTTACAATCTGCAACGCTGGAAAAAGGTCAAATTATTCTGAAGCATGAAGAGGTCAATGCCCATGATATCATTACCGAATCAATAAAAAACATTCAGTTGCAAGTAGAAAAAAAAGGCGGACATATCAGTATGGATTTTAAAGCAACTTCATTCATCTTAAATGTAGATAAAGTCCATTTTACCAATGTCATTTTTAACTTGCTTGACAATGCCAACAAGTATACACCTGTATCTCCCCAAATCAAAATCACAACAGAAAACTCATATAGTGGAATCCTGATTTCTGTAACGGATAATGGGGCAGGTATCAGCAAAGCAAATCAAAAAAAAATATTCGAAAAACTTTACCGTGTACCCACAGGAAATATTCATAATGTAAAAGGATTTGGTCTGGGACTAAGTTATGTGAAGGCCATAATTGAGCGACATGGTGGCAAAATTACACTGGAAAGTGAGATCAATAAAGGTACTAAATTTATTATATATTTACCATTGAATAACAAATCTGACAAATAAGTATGGAAGAAAATCAAATAAATGTGCTATTGGCCGAAGACGATAAAAACCTTGGATCGGTGCTTACTTCTTATTTAAGTGCAAAAGGCTTTCCAACCACTTTATGTATCAATGGGCAGGAGGCCTTTGATATGTTCAAAAAAGATAAATTTGATTTTTGCATCGTTGATGTGATGATGCCGATTAAAGATGGTTTTACCCTGGCAAAGGAAATAAGACAAATAGATCAAAAAATTCCCATACTGTTTCTTACCGCTAAATCGATGCAGGAGGACAAGCTTAAAGGTTTTGAGATTGGTGCTGATGATTACCTGACCAAACCTTTCAGTATGGAGGAATTGTTGATGAGAATGCAGGCGATTATCAGGCGAACAACCGAAAGCAAAGTGATGGAAACAAACCGGACATTTTATGAAATTGGTAAGTTCACATTTGATTATAACCGGCAATTGTTAAAAATGTCAGGTGATGAACAAAAGCTTACCTCCAAAGAATCAGAATTACTCAAAATGTTATGCGACAATATCAATGACGTTCTCGACAGAAGTGTTGCCCTTAAAAAAATATGGCACGACGACAGTTACTTTAATGCACGCAGCATGGATGTTTATGTCACCAAGTTGAGAAAGTACTTAAAGGGTGATTCCAATATAGAACTAATAAATGTACATGGGGTAGGATTTAAACTTGTCATCAATAAGTAGTTAATTTAATTTTTGACAACTTTCCTGATAAACCTGTCTTCTTTGGTATAGAGTATTAATGTATAAACCCCACCTTGCAATCCGGACACATCAATCTGTTCGAACAAACTGTAAAAATTCTTTTTTCCGTCAACATATACCCCGGACATATCATACATCTCCCAGGCAATAATTTCTTTTGTTGAGAAAAAGCACAAGGTGTTTTTAACCGGATTGGGATATATATTCAGATCCTGGTTGTTGGGGTTTCGGGGAACTCCGCTATCACAAGGAACTTCAAGGTTTTCCACATTGAAATATTCTTCGAGATGATATTTAAGGATACAAGGCCGCAATTCAAGAAAATTCCTGATGCTTTGAATTCTTTCCCTCCAATCATTAATATCATTTAATATTCCCCATCTATCAATAGTATTTTCAATTTCATTTTCAAATATTGCTTCCCATTTGTCAACAATAGGGATTGTTTTTTCAGGGCTAAAATCATTGTTTAGCAGGTAAACAAATCTCGACAAAAACTGCTCTGAGAACTCTTCGTTTTGAAGCAAAGAATTAAAAAGTTTTGTTGACCATAGAGGGCTTATTATATCCGATGAATCTCCAGTTGCGCGAAGCAGATTATTATGTTCAACATTGAACATTGTTCCGTCAAGGTCATATAAAAACCATCGCCACTTATTGTTTTCTCCTTTCTCTCTCCACTTTGTATAGTTGTTTCCCGGCCAGTCCCTATTATCCGAAAATATTTCCACGGTATTATAATCGATGTAAGCTGGAATATCAATCATTGTTTTAATGATTTCATAATTTTCGGGGAAGGACAAATCATTATTGCTAACAAAGTTCATAAGCTTAGAGTGTTCAACAAGATCACCATTTTCAACCACTCCCCACAAATCTATTATATCTACACTATCGGTACTAATATCAAAATGTTGCTTCAAATAATTCTCATCCATTTTTTCCCTCAGGTTTTGCACTCCCCAATACTCTCCATTTATAAAAGTAATTACTGGTTGCCATTGCTGGTAAAACACATCAAGGTCTTTGGCGATATCCTGTGCTATCTCATCCCTGACAATACTCCTGTTATGAGCAGAATATATCGATCTGGAAATAATTCTTTTATAATTTTCGAAAGGCCGATCTTCAAAAAAGGGATAATCTATTTTATCATTACCATCATATCTATTTCTGGGTATGAATTGCAAGGGTTTTTGTGGTGCAGCCCTGGTAATATTTCCATGGAGCCGTAAACCTAAGTCTTGTTCATACAATAATTCTCCAGTTTCAGAAAAATACTCAAGTGTTGCCTTGCGTTCCCAGGCTTCTCCCCGTTCAGAATAATTACCTGATTTTGTTACCCCTTCAATATATCGCTTTCCTGGCACATAAATCCCAGTATCATAGCTAAAAAGGGAAATACTATCTATGATGACAGATAATACTGGTAATGAAAACCTATTTTCCATATTTGAGCCAATAAAATAAGTATTGGTAGAAACATTGCACAAAGCTTGATCGTTATCAAAAACCCTTGTTCTGATAACAGCATATTTTTCAACATCACCGCTGGGTGAAACCCAGGGATAATAAGATGTATTATTTTCTGGTGCTGTTGGAATGTACGAATAATGTGGCTCTATATTCTGAATTTCAACAATTGAAATGGGCTCTTCATAAACAAATGTACCGGAAGAATCAGGATGAGGTTCATTGCCATTTATGGTATAATAAATTTGCCCAATAGGATTTTCCATATTAATAGACAAGTCAATATTTGTTTCATAAAAACCGGCATCATGCGAAAATGAAACATTATTTAATGCTCTGCCATAACTATTTGAAAATCCCGGGCTTGAAACAAAAAAATATGATTTTTCAACACTTCCATCAGTTTTGCAACCATAGGAAATATTATTTCCCAGAATAACCGGATCATAATGGTCGATTATATTTTCGTTATCATCGGACAATATTATTGATTCTCCAGAGGATTTCAATTTGAAATCGGCATGCATAAAGTCAGATAACGTATCTTTTCCGCTGCAAAAAACCAACAGGAAATCGTGGGGGAAAATTGTTGTGTCAGGAAATTGCCACTTATCAATGGATTCTTCATTATCTGATAAGTACCAATTAAATATACTAATGGATTCCGACGAATTATTATAAAGTTCAATCCAATCTGAATGGTCTCCAAAATCATCCTCAATTGTTGAACCATTGGACGACATCATTTCGTTGATCACAATATCTTGGGTAAAACCCATATTAAGAACAAGCATAAATAATATCAGAATCAAACCTTTAAACATTTTAATTTGCAATTAATTTAATACTGTACTCATTTCCATTTTTATCTGAAACTAAAACAAACAACAATCCTTTTGATTTTATTTCGACTACAAATCTGTTATTACCAATATCCTTTTTCGAATAAATAATTTCTCCCAATAAATTATATATATCAATATCGTTAATTAAGGAATTGTCATCCAGCCTGATGTTGAACCTGTTGACAAATGGATTTGGATAAACCAAAATGGTATTGATCTGTTCCGAAATATAATTGTTATGATCGAAGTAAAGTGCGCCGATATCAGCCCTGGTCCCATCCGGATCAGGTGGCGATAATATATCACCAGAATCAATACAAGGAGAATTTTTGTGTAAATTAAAATCATTATTCCATTGATCAATAAATACCGGATCATCATAGATATTCCCGGTTCCCGGATGTATTGTTTTATCAGATAAGGAATATGTAATATCAATTTGAGAATTAGATTGTAAAGTATAATCTTCTGCACATTGTGAAAAAATTGTATTGATCACTACTGCTGAACCACCTGTATTTGGGGTATCGTCGTTGTGAAAACACCGGATACCAACTTCATTGTTGTACAAGGTATTATTAGTAATTGTTGCAACAGCATCTGTATGAACCTGAATACCACCCTCACAATGAATAATAATGTTTCTGCTAATATCAGCAACAGTACTTTCTCCAATTGATATAGCCATACTTTTACAGTTGTACATCTCGTTTTGTGAAATAGAAATGTCAAGCGAATTGTTACCTATATCAATACAATCATCACTTATATCATAAAAAACATTGCCAAAAAATTTACCAGATGGAATTGATTTACAATCTATGCAATCTCTCTTGACATTTTCCTGGTTTCCATAAAATACATTGTTGATAAAAACAACAATAGCACTATTCCCGGAAATAAAATCATGTGTATTCAAATCAGACTCATAAAAAGTGCAATTATCCACCAAAACACTTCCTCCGTTTATATAAGATAGTGCTTTCGCTCCTGAATAAAGCTGAACATTTTTTAAATGAACATTTCCATTATCAGATTTTATGTGACTCCAATAAACACCAGGTTCTCCCTGAATAACAATCGGGTCATTTTCTGTTCCCACAAACTCAATACTTCCATAAACCTTAAGTTGAACATTACTTCCAAAAAACATTTCTACACCTGGCTCACAATAAAGGGTAGCTCCAACCTCCACAACCAGATCATTGTCAAAATGATATGGAGAACAATCTTTCAGCAGCATAGCATCTTCAACAATTGTTTGCGGAATATCACATTCCGGTTCAAACCTGGCAGTAATTGTTTCATCAGTATTAAATATGCGAACGATCGAATCATTTGTAGATATATCTTCCCATTCAACAAAATGATAACCCAAACGTGGTTTTGCTTTAAGTTTTACAGGTATTCCCTTGAAGTAGGTATGTGTTAAATCATCATAAGGAATTAAAACATCCTCAATATATACATCACCTCCTTTAGGGCTCACTATTTTTAAG
>QMMZ01000078.1 GCA_003647525.1 Deltaproteobacteria bacterium
ATTACCGTTCAGATCGTGATGAGGACAGTGGCGCAGATTCTTTCCCGCCTCGCCTGATTCAACAATTGCAAAAGAAGAATCCGGAAGAAGGCGTATTGTCAGGTCAGTCCATCCCTGGCAGATGCCTGAGCCATTACCACATAGGAACAAAGCAAATACACAAAAGAAAATTACACAAAAAGTTGAAAACTTCTTTCTCTGTTTCATTTAGTTCCTCCTTATGTTAGAAACAAACTCGCTCAACTGATGGGTTAGTGTCAAGTTTAAGGGGAACGGAATAACCGATGTTTGCTAATTTCATACATTTTATAATAGTTCTTTTAATATATGCCACATACCAGCCCCCTGAAGAACCGAACCTCGCTCCACTTGAAACCTCCATTCTCTTTCTTGGCTTGATTATAGTCTTTGCATATTTTACCCGTATGCAGTTTCATAAACTTGAAAAACAAATCCCTAAAGACAATATATTACGCCTTGACCATAAGATAAATGCAATAATAACTCGGCAGTCTGTTATGGCAATAGTACTTTTTGCCGTAGATATTTATGGACTGGGCCTTACTTCTTTTTTTGAAAACATTCCTTTATTTACTGTTATTCCTACATTACAGGCATTAGTTTTTATTGGTCTTTTTGTATTATATCTTGCTATTATCTGGAGTTATGCCTACGGGCCATATAAAAAGCTTTACATAAGCGACCTGTCAAGGCGTTCTTATGTTTTGTCTAATATTTCATTTTCTATTCCAGTTCTTTTTCCATGGTTTCTGCTGTCAGGAATTGCCGACATTATAAATGCACTTCCATTTGAACAGCTGAAACATTTTCTTTTCACTCCGGAAGGACAAGTAATCTATTTTCTTGTCTTCCTCTCCACAGTTGTAATAATCGGCCCTGCAATGATTCAGAAGTTCTGGAGGTGCAAACCACTTGAATCCGGTTATGTGAGAAGCAGAATCGAAAAACTTTGCAGAAAGGCGGGATTAGAATATGCAAATATTCTTTACTGGCCCATATTCGGCGGTAGAACGATTACAGCAGGTATCATGGGCCTGATTAAAAAATTCCGATATATTCTTATTACAGAAGCGCTGGTTCGCCACCTTGAACCAGAAGAAATGGATGCTGTAATTGCCCATGAAATAGGACATGTCAAAAGAAGACATCTGCACTTTTATCTGGTATTTTTTATAGGCTATATTTTCCTTTCTTATACCTTTTTTGATCTTCTTATATATTTCATTATCTATGCTGATCCGGCATACTGGTTAATAAGCAGTACGGACATTAACCACGATACAATAATCTCGGCCGTTTTCAGTCTGAGTATAATCATTATATTTTTTATCTACTTCCGGTATATCTTCGGATATTTCATGCGCAACTTTGAACGTCAGGCAGACACATATGTATATGCTCTCTTTCCCAGCGCAAAACCGCTGATATCTACATTCAAAAAGATAGCAGCAACGACCGGACAGCCGCCTGACAAACCGAACTGGCATCATTTCAGCATCAAAGAACGAATTGAATATCTCAATTTGTGTGAACAAGACAAAACCTGTATAATCAAACATGACCGAAAAATAAAAAAAAGCATTGCCGTTTATCTTGCAGCAATAGTCATAATAGGAGTTATTGGATATAACTTAAATTATGGTGAAACCGGAAAAAAGTTAAGCAAACATTTCATCGAAAAGATACTGTTAAGAGAGATTAACAAGACACCAGACAACCCACACCTTTACAGCGATCTGGGAGATCTTTATTACAATATCAATAATTATACTGAAACGATCAGAGCATATGAAAAATCAATAAATCTTAAACCAGACAACCCGCATGTCTTAAACAATCTTGCATGGCTTTATGCCACATGTGACGATAAAAACCTGCGCAACCCTGAACGCGCTTTGAATCTTGCATTAAAGGCTGCGGATATTGAAGAATCTCCACACATACTGGACACTCTTGCGGAATGTTATTATATAAACGGCCGGTTGGAAGAAGCTATCTCAACTGAATCATATGTGCTTAGAATAGCTAAAAAAGAACGTTCGTATTTTGAAAATCAGTTAAAAAAATTTATGACTGCCGCTAAAAGTGCTCAATAAACAGTAGTTTGTTGGGCTGGCTTAGGGGCTCGCCCACATTGTATGGATATTATTCTTACCAGCTTATTTGCTAAACATCCAGATTCAATTTTCTAATTGCTTTCCAAAGATTTTTTCTTCTCTTGTGATCTATTTTCCATTTATCAATAACCTTTTGATAAGCTGATGGATTTTGTTCTTTTACAACTGCGAGCCACAGAGCATGCTCTTCATAAACCGATTTATGGACATGGGATGGGTCCGGTAATAATTTAAGCACATTCTGCTTCCAGCATTCTATAATAAGCAGTATAAATTGGTCAGCGTGAATCTTTTTAAGCCATGCCTGCCGACTAACAACAGACCCTTTATCTCCGCTTGTACCCATCGACACAATTTTGTACAAGTTATAGTGGCGCTTTTTAAGTCCATATATATCGCATATATCTCGGGTCAGGAGGGAAATGTATTTTTGTTGCTTCTGGAATTGAATTGAAGGATTCCGGCAGAAAGATTCCAGCCAGGTTTTTATTTTCCTGGCAAACCATTTTTCATTTTTCCCCTCATCCAAACCTGTCTCCATCAACCATTTAATCCAGCAGTCATCCGGCTCTTTGTCGTTTCTAAAACTATTCCCCAAGTCGATGGTCAAAATAAATTGCTGCCACTGGCTGATAAGTTTTGCTGCCGTACTTGAGAAAGGATGATGGTTGATCTCCTGGAATACCTTTGTAACTGCGTTCCAATGGTATGGGTTTTGATATGTGACAAGCTGTAACCTTAAGGAATCAGATTTTTTTGCCATATTTAATTTACCGGCAACCTGAATCCAATCCTGCAAAAGCTTGATAACTGTATCATCAGGAGAACCATAGCCATACATCAACAAAGAGATCAAAAGACATGCTTCAGGTTGCCAGTCTTTACGCGATCTTTGTTTAGCATAGCTGACAATGGTTTGCTCATAGACTTTTTCCGCTTCAGACTGATTATTCTTTTTCAATAGATCATCGATGAGTGGTAAACCATAGCGCCAGTTTTCATGGAGCAATGCCCGGCAAGTATCAAGATACGTATCAGGATTAAAGATTTCGGAAAAGCTGTGATATATCTGATGCCATCTTTAGTACACATTGTGTTACAGCACGGTTAAGATAACATCCTTCATCCTCTGCACCCATCCACTCGGGATATTCCTTTATATTGTACTCAATAGTTGAGAGTTCTTCCTCAAACAGGTTATTGTCTTCAATTCCCAGTTTGTATATTTTGTCCAGAATGGGAGTATCTTTTCTGCAACTTTGTCCAGATCATCAGCTAACGAGTACCCGTCAAAGTATGGCGCTTCCCAGTGATGTTCCTGCTCTGCATATCTCCCCTCCTCGTCGCCGACCTCATAGATAATTTCATGCCACTCATCCCAAAGTTGCTCCCATTCCTCTCTATATTTTTCATCAGAGATAATTTCCTCTGGCGAAGCAGTCTGAGAGAAAACTAATCGAGAAAGCGTTGCAGCAACGTCTTTATTCAGTTTGTGCAAAAGATCGTCTATTTTCCGACTGCCCCACAAGTCAAATATAGCATCCAGCATATGGGCAATCTGATCCTTTGTCAGGGCTTCCATAAGTCTGTAACCAATAGTCTTGGATTTCATTTGACCTCCTTTTAATGATTCGTTACCATACCTGTGCAGTTTCGTCAAAGAGGGAAACAGGGCAATCCAGGGCAATCATGATTACTATTGAATTTAAGGTGGTGTAAAATTGGAGGAAAGCATGAATGTTTTCAAAAACGGAAGTGTGTGGCTGAAAGCTGATTTTCACCTTCATACAAAAGCAGATAAGGAATTTAAATATAATGGCGATGAAAACGATTTTGTGAAAGCCTATGTTGATCAGCTTAAATCAGAAGAGATTGGCACTGGAGTTATTACCAACCACAATAAGTTTGATAAAAATGAATTCAATATGCTGAAAAAACAGGCGGCAAAAAACAATATTTACCTTTTGCCTGGTATTGAATTTTCTCTCAAAGAAGGCATCCACATATTAATCGTATTTGATGATGAATGGTATAAAGGGCATGAAAATAATATTCAGGACTTTTTAAACAGCGCTTTTTACGAAATTACGAATGCCGATATACCGCCATATCCGAATTCAAATTTTGACTTAAATGAAACAGTGGATAAGCTTGACCAAATAGGCCATGATTATTTTATCGTAATGGCGCATGTTGATGCTGATAATGGTTTTTTAAACGTGCTTTCAGGGAGGACGCTTGAATCCTTTAATCGTGTTTTAGCAGTGCAGAAAAGTGGAAACAGAGACAATTATAGCCGATTATGCTCATTAGCCAACAGGCGGCTGGCTTGTATTGAGGGCTCTGATAATGCGGAAAACGGAATTGATGCAATTGGAAAAGGAAGAATTACATATATAAAAATAGGTGATTTTAATTTTGAAGCAGTTAAATATGTGCTGACAGATTCAGAAAACCGGATAAGGCAGAAAAATAAGCCGGAAACAAATAATTCTTTTATAAAATCAATAGCATTCGAGGGGGGCTTCTTGACGGAACGGGAATTGATTTTTCACCGAAATTGAATAATTTTATCGGCATCAGAGGCAGTGGCAAATCTTCAATCCTCGAAATTCTGCGTTATACGCTTGGCATCCCGCTTGGTGTTCAGGCCATTGATAGAAACTATAAAAACGGGCTTATTGAACATGTCTTAAAAAGCGGTGGCAAAGTTATTGTTACGGCAGTAAACGAACACAAGGAAGAATACCGGATTGAAAAGATATACGGACAAAAGGAGGACATATTTAATAGGGAAATCAGAATTGACGCTTCAATAAATGCCGTATTTAAAAATCCGGTCTATTTCGGGCAAAAGGACCTTTCCAATAAGGATATTGATTTTGAAGCTGATCTGATTCACAAACTCATCGGCAACCGGATTAAAAATATTCAGGCAAAGATTATCTCCAGAAAAGCTGATATTGAAGATGTTATAAACAGGTTTCGACAGCTTAACAATCTTGGAGAGCTAAAGAAAGAGACCGAAGGACTTATAAGGGATGCGGAACATAACATAAAATTTTTCAGGAAAAAAGGGGTTGAAGAGAAATTACGCCAGCAGAGCCTGTTTGATTCGGATATTTCCAGTCTTGAGGAAATTGGAAATAATCTTGAAGGTTTTCTCAGCGATATGAATCAGATCGTTGAAAACCATTCTGCTTTTTTTGAGCAAATGGTTTTTAAATCAGAAGAAAATAAGGAAATATTCCAAAAAGCCGCAAAAATCTTTGCGCAGTTAAAAGGAGAATACGATAAACTTGAAAGAATAAAAAGGGACACAAATAAACTCGCTGATGATTTTAACAATATTATAACCGGACTTAAAGAAAAGAAAGAAGGGCTCAAGGAAGAGTTCGCCAAAATTAAAAGAAACATTGATATTCCGAACCTTAATGCTGACGAGTTTCTTAAGCTGAACCGTCAGATTAAGACTTCAAAATTGAAGTTAAAAGAGATTGAAAAATCGGAAAACAAACGAAGTGTTTGTTTGAAAGAACTGAACAATAAAATTTCAGGCCTGAACAACTTGTGGTATGAAGAGTATAAGATACTGGAGAATGAGGTTAAAAGAATCAATAAGGCTGACAACCCGCTTTCAATTGAAGTTGAATACAAAGGAAGGAGGGATAAATTCCTGGAAAAGCTGAAATATGTATTCAAAGGCAGCGGAATCAGGGATGCCGCATATCAGTCTGTGCAGGACAAATATAAAGATTTTATTGAAATCTATAGAAACCCTGATGGTTTGAACAGTATATTAAATGAGAACCATTCAGCGGAATTCAACAGGAGATTTTCAGATAACCTTGCTGATTTACTGACTTTTCAGATAAAAAACCGCTTTGTTATTAAATATAAAGACAAACCTCTTGCGGGCCATTCTCTAGGGCAACGGGCATCTGCTCTTATTCTTTTCCTGCTTGCTCAAAAAGAAACTGATGTTCTGATTATCGACCAGCCGGAAGATGACCTTGACAATCAAACCATTTATAAAGAGGTTATCAAGGAATTAAAATCATTGAAAGGCAATATGCAGTTTATCTTTGCCACACATAATGCCAATATTCCGGTTCTTGGCGACAGTGAAAAAGTGGTCGCCTGCGTTTATTCTGACGACAAAATTGACATACATGCGGGAACAATAGATTGCCGTGATACACAAAAAAGAATTGTGGAAATCATGGAAGGGGGTCAGGAAGCATTTAGCCGCAGAAAAAATATTTATGGACTTTGGAGAATGGAAAAATGAACGCACTCGAATTGCTTGATATGATAAACGCCGGCGAAACAAGCCGTGTGCAGTTTAAAAAAGAACTTCAGCCGAAACAGGCCGGAGATATTGCCGCTGAAATGGTTGCTATGTCAAATTTTGAAGGGGGTACAATTTTAGTCGGAGTTGAAGATAAAACCGGAAATATAAGTGGACTGAGTTTTGCGGAAATTGAAGCGGCAAACAATTATTTATTTAACTGGACAACAAACAATATAAAACCTTCTGTGGCAGTATTTACCGAAACAGTTAATGTCGAGGAAAAAAATGTTCTGGTTGTTACGGTGCCGCGGGGTATTGATAAACCGTATTGTGATAAAGATATGGTTTACTGGATAAAATCAGCGGCAAATAAAAGGAGGGTGCCGCCTGAAGAGTTGAAACGTTTGTTTCAATCAGCCGAGAAATTATATGCCGAACGGGAGCATATTAAAGAGAGCAGTATCTCCGATATTGATTTGAACCTGTTCAGAAAATTTTATGAGAATAGGTTCGATGAAAAATTTAATGAGGATGAAATTTCACGTTTAATGACCAACCTTAAACTGGCAAAAGATGACAAACTTACATTAGCCGGTGCCTTGATGTTCAGCAAAAACTGTGAAATTTTACTGCCTGATTTTTATATCTCCGCAATATGGTTTTGGGGCGATGATTTTATTGCTGATGAGTATCGGTCCAGTGATAACATTACTGGCAATATAGCACAGCAGTATCAAAAATCGATTAATTTTATCCTGGGTACCTTGAGAAGAGTGCAGAACGGTAAAAGTTTTAACAGTATTGGAACAATAGAAATTCCTAAAATAGTTTTGGAAGAAATTTTAGTTAACGCGTTGGTGCATAGAGACTATTTTATCCATGATTCAATAAAACTTTTTGTTTTTGAGAACAGGATAGAAATAAAAAGTCCCGGCAAATTGCCGAATAACCTGACTGTCGAAGATATCAGGCAGGGGATTCAGCGGCGTTCAAGAAATATTATTCTAACTTCTTTTGTAAGTGATATATTACCTTATCGAGGTGTTGGGAGCGGCATATTAAAAGCATTAAAAGCTTACCCGAAAATTGATTTTGAAAATAACACCCAGGCTGAATATTTTAAAGTGACCA
>QMMZ01000079.1 GCA_003647525.1 Deltaproteobacteria bacterium
CTGGAAAATGCGATCTGGTTGATATATTTATCCACTTCCTCAGCCGTCATTCCAATTCCTCTGTCAATAACCTTTAGCGTTTTGTTTTCTTTATCAACCTCAATCTGAATTGTCAGGTCTCCCAATTCTCCTTTTACTTTATCCATCGATGCGAGTGTCTTCAACTTCTGAGTTGCATCCGTTGCATTGGATACCAATTCTCTGAGGAATATCTCATGATCGGAGTATAAGAACTTTTTTATTATTGGAAATATATTTTCCGTCTGTACATTTATTGTTCCTTTTTGCATATCAGTATATTATTTTTTTTGATTTTTCTTATTTAAGTGAAATGGCAAATCAAAGATTATTCCAGTCCAATAACTATGACAAAATGGCAAATCTTTACTTATCAAAAATTAAGTATAAAAATTGTGAGAATCTTCTGTATAAAAAACATATGAAATCATTTTACATCCATAGAATTTTGGCGTATTTTTGTCAAAAATTTTCAAAAAACACTTAAATTTTACAAAATGAAAAGGAATAAAATTATCACATTATTTACAGTTATTGCTGTAGTCTTTTTTGCTGCTTGTGGCGGCGGGGGCAATGCTGACAAAGCACAGGCACCAACAGAAGATCCCGTGGCAGAGGAAGTAGTAGCAGTTGAAACTTCAGGCTTGGAAGCTCAGTTGGAATTGGGCAAACAAATTTACACAACAAAATGTATAGTATGTCACCAGGCTGATGCAAAGGGTGTTGCCGGAGCTTTCCCTCCATTGGCAAATGCTGATTATTTATTAGCTGATCTTAAAAGAGGTGTTGCTCAAACGCTCAATGGCTCTCATGAAGAGATGGTGATTAATGGTGTTACTTATAATGCACCGATGACTCCACAGGTTCAAACCATAGAGGAAGCTGTAGCTGTAATCAATTATGTATTAAAAACGTTTAATGGATTTACAGATGACAAGTTGGTAAAAATAGAGGATGTTTCAGACATTGAAATCAATCCGATGCAGGTCACTCAATAATCATATCAAATGATGTATAGAAGTATTTTAGCAATTATTATCGCAGGATTGCTGTTTGCCTGTAATTCTGGCACTGTAAAAGAGCAGCAAACAGCTGAGGTAGTTGAAGAGAATGACAATGGTTATTTTGGAGAAAAAATATCTGTGGACAACTTGGTTTCAGGAGAAAAGCTAATTACCATGTTAGGCGAACAGGATTCTGTTTGGGCAAGCATACAATCCAAAATTGTTTCCAACTGTCAAACTTCTGGATGTTGGATGGATTTGGATGTTGGGAATGATGAAATTATAAAAGTAACTTTTAAGGATTACGCATTTTTCGTTCCACTGGATTCAAAAGGAAAAACTGCTACAGTTGAAGGTTTTGCCAAAAAAGAATTGATCCCGGTTGATATTTTGAAGCATTATGCTGAAGATGAAGGGAAATCGCAGGAAGAGATTGATGCCATTACCGAAGCTGAATTTGCTTATACCTTTGAAGCTATTGGTGTGATCATTGAAGAGTAAAAATCTCATCAAGAAAACTTAAAGGCTATCGGGATTCCGGTAGCCTTTTTTTATTCTTTCAAAAAAGTCTTCACCCGTTTCCAAAATTCAACTTCCTCATGACAATCGGAATGACCTTTACCAGGGATAGCCCATAATTCAACTTTTTCCTGATTTCCTGCTTTTTCCATTGATTGAGCATCTTCTAAAAGCACAACATCATCCTGTTCACCATGGATCAATAGCAATTTGGCCTGTACTTTTCCAATGTTATTAATAGGTGCTATTGCTTCGAAAGAACTACCAATTTTATATTGTACATATCTAAAAAACATCCAGATAACCGGAAAATAAGGAATGTGTTTTTTTTGTATTTCTCTTTTCATCACTACAGCTGGATGAGCAAAGGCACCTACTGTAATTACTTTTTCTATTCTGTTATCCTTGGAGGCAGCATAAATGGAAGCTGCTCCACCCATCGAAAGCCCTATCACACCTAAATTTTCAATATTGATATTAGCTTTCTTTTCCAGAAAATTAATAGAAGCAATAATATCTTCAGCAAATTTCGGCATGGATGAAAATTCATCCGGATCACTGCTACCATGGTTTCTTGAATCGAAAACCAGCAAATTAAAACCTGCAGGATGTAGTTCTTTAACATAAGGCATCATACGTCCTACATTCCGGTTCCAGCCATGTACCAGAATAAGGGTGGAAGCTGTTTTTAACTTATCTTTTGGGGCTGGTATCCACCAACCATATAACTTTTTTTTATTTTTTGTAGGATACCTTACCGATTCAAAAGGAATCATATAATCCCCTGGAGTTTTAATGTGGGCCTCAAATTTATTGGTATACATTTTAGTCATCAAAATAAGCAATAATCCAATAATGATAAGAAGTGATAAAAGAATAATTAGCAGTAACATCTATGTATAATTTTGAACGGCAAAAGAACAGAAAATTATTGATTGCCGGTAACTGTTTTATCTAAAAGATTTTTTTACCTGAACCTAAAAACAATTATCGGTTATTACTGTTCATTTAGCAATCTTAAATATCATGTTCAAAAAATTAAAAGATAAATGGGGCTTAAAAAGTAACTTCCAGTTCTGGTTAATCTTTGTCATTTTTGCCATTTCCGGAAGTTCGACCTTATTTGTAAAACAGCCTGTTTTTGACTTCCTGGGAATTGATTCCACTACCTCCTGGTGGATAGTTGTTCCTGTTTATCTACTTACCATTACACCATCGTATTTTGTTATTCTGCTATTTTATGGGACCATTTTTGGTCAGTTTAAGTTCTTCTGGGAATTTGAGAAAAAAATGTTCAGCCGATTCAGCGGGAAAAAGAATAAATCCTAAAATACAAATTTATTTTACCCATTTTCCTGAATATTGAAACCATTCAGGCTGCTTTCAGTAAAATTATCTTATACTATTGATTTAAAAGAATATTCGATATATTACATTGATATTAATTAGGTAGATAAATTTACTAATATTAAATAATTTTGACCCACAGCATTGCATATCATAATCTTGATAAACAATTGTTTGAACAGTTGTTCAGGGAATATTTTTCTCCCTTGTGCAATTTTGCAATGAGTTATGTAAATGACCTTGATACTGCCAAAGAGATAGTTCAGGAAGTTTTTTTCAATCTCTGGAACAAAAAAGATTCAATTAATTCAGATAAATCAGTAAAGTCCTATTTATACACCTCAGTAAGGAACAGGTGCTTTAATTATATCCGCGATCACAAAAAATTCAGGAGTTATGTTTTGGATGTTGAAGTCGAGGATACGGATTTAGTATTTGAAAATAATTCGATGACCCAGTCTGAAACACAGGTAAAAATTCAGGATGCATTGGATAAACTCCCTGAAAAGTGCAAGCAGGTTTTTGAGTTAAGCAGATTTGAGGAACTGAAGTATAAGGAGATAGCAGAAAAATTAGGCATATCCATTAAAACTGTTGAAGTACAAATATCAAAAGCACTAAAAATATTAAGAGTGGAATTGAAAGATCTTATTATCAGCATGTTGTTGATAATATTAACGAATTTATAAGGGTAAAACAATAATTGTGTGTATATTTCATGAGTAACAATGAACACTAAAGAACAACATATCGACTTTGTAGACCTCATCGGGAAATACCTGGCAAACGAAACCAGTTCTGATGAGATAGCAACCCTGGAGGATTGGGTAGAAAAAGATCCGGAAAATAAAAAGACTTTCCGCGAGCTTAAACAAACCTGGATGCTGACAAATGTTGAACATATTGATCAGCAGGTTAACCTGAATGAAGAATGGGCCCAACTAAACTCAACCATCATCGATGAGGAAGAATATGCTGACTTTTTACAAGCCGAATCAAATAATTTCAATTATAATAAATTCCTTCGAATGGCTGCCATCATTGTAATTGTAATGACAGCCGGATATTTTTTATTCTATTTGGTAAATAACCCCACTACTGAGCAATTTGTTGCAGGGAATTCTGTGGAACAAACAAATTTGCCAGATGGGACAATTGTTACCCTTAACCATAATTCAATTCTCAAATATCCTAAAATATTTGCAAGCAATGTTCGTTCTGTAAAACTACAGGGTGATGCCTATTTTGATGTGGCGCATAACATGTCGAAACCATTTGTTATTCATACTAAAAATATCCAGATTGAAGTGTTAGGAACCTCCTTTTACATAAATGCCAAAGTTGAGCAGCCCACAATAGATGTATTTGTGCAAACAGGGAAAGTGGCCATCATTGGTAATAATGAAGAAAAACTATTTTTAACAGCTGGTGAACGAGGTACTTTCGAAAAGTCAAGCGGACAACTAACTAAAGAACATAATCAAGATCCAAATTTTATCTCCTGGAAAACAGGCAAACTAGTATTTGACAATGAATCACTTGTAAACGTAATAGACAAAATAAACCAAACCTACCATTCCAATATTACAATCGATAATCCGGATATCTATCATTGTATGTTAACAGCCACCTTCGAAGAACAACCACTTGAAATCATTCTGGAAGTCCTTCAGGAAACATTTGATCTGATTATTGAACAAAAGGATGGTAAAATCCTGATAAGTGGAAATGGATGCGAGTAAAACAATTGCTTACTACATACCTGTACCATTTACTTCATTGGCACTAATCCGGCTAATTAAGTGTCTGTTTATTTCACTGTTTATTTTTTCTATAAATACAACCTTTGGTCAGGAATATGATGCTTCCAAGAAAATTACCATTCAGGCTGACAATCAATCAATAGATGATGTACTCTCGGAAATTACCAAACAAAGTGGATTGAATTTTTCATTCAACAGTAAAGTATTTGATGCCAATGAAAAAATCTCTTTCCATGTTTCGGATAAAACATTGAAGGAAATTTTGGAAACCCTCTCCAAACAACTGAATCTCGATTATAAAATAATAGAAGACCAGATCATTCTTAAAAAACCGAAAAAGAAAAAATCGAATACAAAAAATTATACTTTAAGTGGAACAATTATTGACAAGGAATCTGGAGAAAGTCTTCCAGGAGCAACCATCCAAATAGCAGGGACCAATACAGGAACCATCAGCAATGCTTTCGGTTTTTATTCTATCACACTTCCAGAAGGGATTTACAATATTGAAATTTCCTATATTGGTTACCTGAAAGAAAGCAGGATCATTGAGCTGAAGAAAAATCAAAAGCTGAACCAAATATTAAATTTCAATACGTTGGTGCTGGGTGAAATTACAATCCAGTCGAATGAGCAACTGGAAAATCTGGAAAAAAGCCAGATGAGCAAAATTATTGTCAATCCAAAAACACTGGCCACATTACCTGAGTTTGCCGGCGAAGTGGGATTGATCAAGAGTTTACAAACCTTACCAGGTATAAAAACACACAGTGATGGTTCAGCATTCTTTTTTGTTCGTGGTGGAAACAAAGATCAAAACCTGATTCTGATTGACGATGCCCCGATTTATAACCCAGCCCATTTATTTGGATATTATTCTGTAATTATTCCCGATGTAGCCAAAGAGATCAGCATATACAAAGCAGACATGCCCATCGAAAAAGGTGATAGGTTGTCTTCAGTTATTGATGTCCGAACCAAAGACGGTAACATGAATAAATTTGAATTAAATGGAGTATTGAATCCTTTGATGTACCGTTTTTCAATTGAAGGGCCTATTAAAAAGGAAAAAGCATCATTTTATACATCATTCCGACATTCAAACTTTAAATGGATTTATGCACAGGTAGCTCCGAACAGTAATCTGTATATGCTTGATTTTAATGCCAAACTGAATGTTCAGATCAATAAAAACAACCGTATCTATTATTCCATTTTTTACGGTAAAGATAATTTTACTACAGAAGAAAATACAGACAGAGGAGGGATCAAATGGTCGAATTTTGCAACGACATTGAGATGGAACCATATTTTTGGCCGAAGGTTATTTTCAAATGCAACCATTTATGGCAGTCAATACAATTATGCCCTGATAACCGGCCTAACAGAGTGGGTTTCCGAAATTGGGAATTTAAATATCAATTACGATCTCACCTATTATTTGCAACCCCAAACAACTTTTAAATTTGGGATTAACCAGAGTTATCACTGGTTTAATCCCGGCAATTTGACCCAGGTGGAGGATTATTCATTTTTCCCGGTTGTACAAAAGTCGCAAGCACGTAAAACCGTTTTTTATGCCAATGGAGAGCATGATTTGTCAGATAAATGGTCGGTTAAATTAGGCTTTCGATTGCCCATCTGGTCAAATACCGGACCAACCATTGTGTATCAGTTTGACAGTAGCTACCAGGTTACAGATACGATTGTGATCCAGGATAAGGAAAGGTATAAATCCTTTGTAAACTTTGATCCGCGAATCAGTTTAAAATTTAAAATTGACAGTACCTCATCCCTTAAATTCAGTTATGGCATTTACCACCAATATGTACATATGCTGTCAAATACAATCAGTCCTTTTTCATCTTTTGAAGTCTGGCTTCCCAGTGGAACAAATATCAAACCTCAGCGAGCTGACCAGATAGCTCTGGGGTATGTAAAATATTTCAAAAAGGCTCACCTGGAATTAAATGCAGAAGTATATTATAAATATTTAAGAAATCAGATCGATTATGCACCACATGCCAATTTGCTTCTAAATCCATTAATTGAAGGTGAATTGAGATTTGGTGAGGGAAAATCGTACGGTTTTGAATTGTTATTACGAAGAACTAAAGGTCGGTTAAGTGGCTGGATAAGTTACACTTACTCCCGAACTTTACAAACCATTGAGGGATTGAACAACAACCAGGAGTTTCCTGCATTTTACGACCGCCCACATGATTTTGCCATATATCTGTCTTACAATCTTTCGAAACGGGTAAATATTTCAGCCAACTGGATTTATTATACTGGCTCGGCAATTACAACACCCGTAAGTTTTTATAATTACAATGGGTATACAGTTCCTTTGTATGGAGATAAAAATAATGATCGATTGCCAGATTATCACAGACTTGACCTGGCATTGAGCTGGCGACTGAATAAAAGCATCGACCGTAAATATCAGCATAACCTAACATTTGCTATTTATAATTTCTATAACCAGCATAATCCGGTATCGGTAAATTTTAATAAAATAGAAACCAGGGATGGTAAATTTGTAGTTCCGTCAAACTTGTTTGGTACAAGCGAATTGTTGAACACACAAAAATATTTGCTTGGAATTATGCCATCCATCACTTACAAATTCAGGATTTAAAATGAAATTCACTGAATATATAAACACTATCGGCATCAAGCGTCCACGCTTGATGCTAGGATTTACTTATTATCAGTTCATCAAGCGTTCACGCTTGATGCCGATTTATATTTTACTTGTTTTTGCTCTCTTTACTGCATGCGAAGAAAAAATCCACTGGGACCTAAAAACCGAACAGATAAATACCATAGTGGTGGATGCCATTATGACCAATGAGTTAAAATACCAGCACATC
>QMMZ01000080.1 GCA_003647525.1 Deltaproteobacteria bacterium
TCCACATGCCACAGGCCAGAGCAAGAAACGGGACCACGGGCAGGCCGTACATCATCCACTGGGCAAAGCTCATGGGCAGGCCATAGTCTGCGAAATAACCTACCATGATAGCTGAGCGGCCGCCAACGGCAGGTGATCCTGAGCCGCCAACGTTCGCGGCAAAACATATACCCAAAAACAAGGTACAGGCCAGAGCGTGAAGCTGTTTCTTGTTACAGCCCGCTTTTTCACCTGCAAGATATACAAGGGCAAGGATCGGACACAAAAGGGCAACCAGGGCATGTTCTGAAAGAAAACCGGAAAGTACGGCCAGAACCGGAAAGAAGATAAAACAAAAACCCTTCAACCCCTTGATCTTGCCCAGAAGGACATTTCCGATTCTCCTGTCAAGTCCTGTTACGCCCACTGCAGCGGCCAGAATAAGCACGCCCAGGATAAAGAATACCGCATCCTTCATGTAGGCTTTTGATATCTCATTGATAGGCAGAATCATATAAAGATACATAATAACCCCGACCAGGATGTCGGTTGCCCCCAGTGAGACCGCCTCCGTGCCCCAGAGAAGAGCAATGGAAAAAAGCATGGCCACGCACAGCATCATCTTATGGGCCACTTCCTCCGGGGTATAATTTTTGTGCGTAAGCTTGTTGTACGAATCCACAAAGTTGTGGGTACCCGACTTGTACTTGGCGCCCTTGACGTTCTCCTGCTGCACGAGGTCTATCATGCTCTGGGGCGTGGGAATTATATAAACGAGTGTAACAAAAAAGATTAAAAGACCAGCTATGACAATCGGTATCTGCCCGGGGGATCCTTTCCACCAGGCCCAGGAAAAAGGTTTGTGATTTACTGCTGATACTGTAGCTCCATGTTCCATTTTATGTTTCCCTCCTTATCTAAATTGAGCTATTAGCTAATCGCTAAGAGCTAATCGCTCATTAATTAACAAATAATTCTTTTTTGCCATGAACATAATATCCGAACACACACATGAGCATGACAGTCGCCAACTGGTTGACCGAGACTGACGACATCATTGTTATCAGGTTATTTGTAATACCAAATGCAAAAAATATCATGTACACAGTCCATGCGTTTTTCCTTAATTTCAGGAACCCGGTAAATATATATAAACTGATTCCGGCATGGAGAAAATGGATCACAACTGCCGGTGTTCCTGAAACAGCCATTCCCAGAATCCCGGCCGGAGTCTCTGCAAGACCTGCACATATGCAGAACATACCGCCGGCCAGCATGAAAATACTCAGCAGCGTAATTCCCAGCGGCTTTTTTTGCACATGTTTTCTTTTACTGCACCTGGAACTTCCCTGGACATCACCCATTTGCCGGGGCAGGCCCTCGTTTCCCATTGTCCTGACGCTTTCCACTAAATCACCTCCTTTCCGAGTTCTTTCTTGATAAGCTCCTTTAACTGTTTCATGTCTATCGGCTTTGACAAATAATCCGTGCAGCCCATGCGCTCTGCAATCTGTTTTTTACTCCACGCTGGATAGGCTGATATCATAATCACCGGTATCTGCCTGTTAATGAACTTGAGCTTTTCCAGCACCTCAATTCCATCCATCTCCGGCATGCAAACATCGACGACAGCCAGGTCAAATGGCCTGCCTGCGGCAAGTCGAAGCGCCTCCGCTCCTGAGCCTGCGCACTCAACATCGTAACCCGCTTTGCCCAGCACGCGTTTTAAGAGCACCTGCATGTTCTCCTCATCATCAACAACCAAGATCTTGTGCGTCATAAGCCCTTTCCGAATGAGGCGGGTTTAAAAAGAATTGCCAACTAACTGAATTTACAAGCTGTCCCGCCTTGCGTTGGTAGCCATCAAAACATAAAACTGTAAACCGATAACCGTGAACTGTTACCAGATATGTAATTAGTCAACAACCTGAACCAGGCACTTGTTTTGTTAATAGGTGCAGCAGAAAGTATGCCAGCGAAGGTGTATCTGCGATGTGGGAATGATAACCTATTGTATTAGTGGTAAATTATTATTTTATGAGTCGAGTCGGCACGCTATTGGGGGGGATTTTTCCGTTCAAAAGAATACGTATATAGACTAATTAACTTATCTATGTATATATCTGTTAACCTGCTTTTATTATACAAAATATTAACTTAAAATTATAAAATCGCATATTTTTGTATTTGTCATCCGGTACAGCATACGATTTGGACACTGTCCATTTATTTGGACACTGTCCAAATCGTATGCTTGTCCATCAAAACATTTTAATCCGAATCAGGATAATATTTCTTGATGCATTCGGGACATATTCCGTGAGAAAAATTTACTCCCGACATTTTTTGGTTGAAATACTCTTCAATAGAAACCCATACACGCTTATTGTTTTCTCTCTCATAACGTATTTTCTTGCAATGCATACATATCGGAAGATTAGATTCGTATATCTGCAGGCGTCTTTCAGCTCTTTTCAATTGTATGGCTCTTTCAATAACAAAAAGAAGCGCTTTCCCAAGATTTTCTGTCTTTTCAGCGACAAAATCGTCCGCTCCGATCCGCATTGCCTCAACCGCTGTCTCAACACATTTTGTGTTGGACAAAATTACAATGGGAACACAATTATTTCGAAGCCTGATATTTTCTATCAATTCCAGGCCGTTCATCTTCGGAATGTTTAAGCCTGTTACAAGAATATCATATTTCAGCCCTGTCACGTTTTGTAGAGCGGCCTTACCATTTTCCACGCATGTAACCTCATACCCGCCGCCTTCAAGGAAAGATGTAACCGTACGGACGATTGAGGGAGATTCATGGACAAGCAATGATTGTTTCATAATGATGAGTGGTATCCTTTTATGATTTCCCAATTCCAAGAGCGCATATTTTATTATATAATGAACTTCGACTTATGCCCAGAATCCTGGCGGCCTTTGTCTTATTGCCCATTGTCTCTTCCAGTGCCTTTAATATAGCTTTCCTTTCAGCGTCCCGGCCAGCGGCCTTGATTACGGTTTTGAACGGTTTCAACTGCCTGGTTTTACAGGACATTATTTGCCTGACAGGCAATGGCAGCGCAGCTTCATCAATAAGTGGACCAGCGCTTAGAAGTACCGCACGTTCCATGACGTTTTCAAGCTCTCTGACATTTCCAGGCCACGGATTTTGCATAATGGCATGCATGGCATCCGGCGTGATATCTGAAAGCTCCCTGTCGTAAATCATGGCATATTTTCGCATAAAGTGATATGCCAGCGCAGTGATATCAGACCTTCTTTCCCTCAACGGAGGCAGATCGACGGTGACTACAGCCAACCGGTAGTAAAGATCCCCTCGGAAGATCCCCTCATGCATTGCCTGCTCAAGATTCAGGTTTGTAGCTGCTACCACCCGCACATCTCCTTTAATGCTTGTAAGGCTGCCTACCGGCCTTACCTCTTTTTCCTGAAGAACGCGGAGCAGATTCAACTGCACGGCCGGAGAGATGGTTCCTATTTCATCCAGAAAAAGCGTGCCATTGTCTGCCGCAATAAACAAGCCTTTTTTATCTTGAACCGCGCCTGTAAATGCCCCCTTGACATGGCCGAAGAGTTCGCTTTGCAAAAGATGTTCCGGAAAAACACCACAATCCACAGCAATAAAAGGTTTATCTTTCCGGCCGCTCAGGTCATGAATAAGCCTGGCGATCAACTCCTTGCCGGTACCGCTTTCTCCCTGAATCAAAACTGTCGCCTGGCTGTCTGCAACCCTGGCAACGAGTTTCAACACATTCTGCATGGCCTTGCTCTTTCCAATAATCTTTTTAACTCCATCTTTGTCTTTCAGCTTTTCGCGGAGTCGTTTTACCTCATTACGAAGTTCGCAATATTTTAAGGCCTTGCCTGCTACCAGAAGAATATCATCTTTGCGGAAGGGCTTGGTCAGATAGTCGAATGCGCCTGTCTTCATAGCCTCAACCGCAGATTCGATAGTGCCGTAGGCCGTGATTACAATAAAAGGAATATCCGAATATCTGGCTTTTACCTCCTTTAACAGATCCATGCCGCCAAGGTCAGGCATCAAAAGATCGGAAAATATCAGATCAAAGTCATTTTTTTCCAATAGACTGATCGCCTCGGTTCCACTGGCCGCGGTTCGCACTCCATGGCCTTGCCTTGTGAGAATTTTTTCAAACAGTTTGAGCATGTGCTGCTCATCATCCACCACTAAAATCTTTGCCAACACCGTATCCACCTCAATCTTTTATCGGAAAATAAAGGTCGCATATAGTTCCTGCTCCCTTTCGATTCTCTATTTTAATTTTTCCTTTGTGGTCTTCCATGATACGCTGACAAACGGAAAGTCCCAATCCTGTACCCTTGCTCCCCTTGGTGGTAAAAAAGGGATCAAAGACATGCTGGAGAGCCTTTTCGGATATCCCGTTACCTGTATCTGATATGCTGATCCGAATCCAATCGCCGGGTTGCGGCGACCGCGCTTTGTGTACAAGGCTGATACCAAGAGCCAGAACACCTGCGTCAGGCATTGCTTGAATAGCATTAATCATAATATTAAGAAAAACTTGCTGGATAAGCTGTGGATCAACCTTGATGGAGGGGAGTTCCATTTCAAAATTCCTTTTGATACTCACCTTGTTTTTCTTGATTCTGGGGGTCAGCAACACAATTGAACCTTCAAGAAGTTCAACGATGTCCACAGAAATTCTCTCTGGGGGCCTTAACCTGGCAAAGTCCAAAAGGTTTTTTACAACGCCTACACAGCGGGCTGTCTCTTTTTCGATAATTTTGATCGGTTCAATCAAAGGATCATTCAAAGGAATCTCATCTAAAATATCCTGAACAAAGCCGAGGATAATGCCAAGAGGATTGTTGATTTCGTGGGCAATGCCCGCGGCCAGCTCACCCATGAAGGCAACCTTGCTGGATCGATGAAGCTGATCCTGCAACATATTTTTCTCTACAAGCAGCCTGCGGTATCGCTCCTCATCTTCCCGTGTTTTTACTTCCCGGATCCGCCTGGAGGTTACGTCCCTGACAGTTATAAGCAGATGCCGCGCCTGCCGGTAATCAAAGGGGGCAAAAGAAACATTTGCCGTAAACATCTCACCATTTTTTGGCTGAAGATCAATATCAACCTCAGTCGTTCTTTTGATATCAGGCAAACACGAGAAAATATATCGCTTTTGTTCATAAGGCGCGCACAGATCTTGCAAGTTGTTCTTTAAAAATTCCAGCCGGGTATACCCCATACACTTTTCTAACCATTTGTTGGCAAAAATTATCCGGCCTTTGCTGTTTGCGATCAACAGGGGAAAGAGCACCTCTTCAATCATGGTTTTAAACAACGGTATCTCCAAATCCTAGGAAATTGTAAAAAATAAACTACCATACAACACCCCTGCGTAACCTTGCAACAGGCAAAACCGACAATCTCGCCACAAAAAACGATTTTTCTCCCGACTCGATCTTTTTCTTGCATTAAAACTATTTCCGATTATAAGCTGACTCAAATGAATCTCCAAAACCAACTCAAACTCACCAAAGTTGCTCTGATAATTTTCTGGAGTATCAGTTTTTTCTGTTTTGTTCTGACACTGACGACAGGCGTGCAATCGCCCTATGCCGGGCAAGATAGCTTTGTTTGGCTTCAAAGTCTTGGCATTTTTACTTTACTTTTAGGAATAGGAAGCGGTTTATGTTATGGCCGATGGCGCTTTCGCGGCCTTCAAAATCAGATTGCAGATCAATCAAAAAAAATCAAACGATGTAAGGAAAGATATCGGATTTTGGTGGAAAGCGCTGAAGACTTTATCTTTACAGTAGATCGCTCCGGACGCTTTCGATCTCTCAACAGTTTTACCGCTGCTTTTTTTGGAGGAGTTCCTTTGCAATTTATAGGCTGGCCGCTTTCAGATCTTTTTTCACACGAAGTTGCCGGAGAACAACTCAAGCTTATCAAATCGGTGTTCAAGCTTGGAAAAAGCATGCGGGATGAGTTTATGATAGTCAGAGGGGAATATCAGATATGGCTTAGTGCTAACTTTATGCCCCGCAAGGACGAGAAAGGCAATGTAATTTCGGTTCTGTGCATTGCCAGAGATATTACAGAAAGCAAGAAACTGGAAAACCAGCTTATTAATACTGAAAAACTTGCTTCAATGGGAACCCTGGCTGCGGGTGTTGCACACGAGATCAACAACCCGCTTGGTATTATCCTGGGTTTTACCGATCTTCTCCTGGAAAAATGTGAAAAAAACAGTCAGAGTTATCAAGACCTGAAAACAATTGAACGCCAATGCCTTCATTGCAAGGCAGTAGTGGAAAACCTGCTGAGATTTGCCCGTCATGGAGAGGACATTTACGAATACTGTGATATCAATAAACCTATCAGAAGTATCATGGACGTGGTTAAACACTCATTGGATATGAACGACATTGAGCTTCGATTGAGTCTCGCGCCGAACCTTCCTGAAGTTAAAGGGGATTTACGACAAATGCAGCAGGTAATACTGAACCTGGTCAACAACGCAGCGGCTGCAATGAAAAATGAAGGTATCTTGTGGATAAGTTCAGCCCTTGATGCTAATAATGAGAAGGTAGTTGTAATTGTCCGCGATAATGGACATGGTATCCCGCCTGAATATATGGATAAAATTTTTGATCCATTTTTTACAACAAAGAGTGAAGGGGAAGGCACGGGTTTGGGTCTGTCTGTAAGTCATGGAATTGTAACCAAATACGAGGGGACTATTTCCTGTGAAAGCAATACAGCTAACTCCGGTAAGAACCCCCAGGGAACTACTTTTAAAATTACACTCAGGATTAGGGACTAATTATGGATGGAAGGATTTTAATAGTTGACGATGAAAAGGATATGCTTGCTCTTTTAAAAAGAATAATTGAAGAAAAAAGCAACCATATTGTTGAAACAGAATACGATCCTTTGAAGGTCGTAGAGGTGTTGAAAAAACAGCAATTTGATATCGTAATAACTGATTTAAAAATGCCGAAAATGGATGGGATAGCCATCCTTGATATGGTAAAAAATATTCAGTCCTCTGCTATTGTGGTGATTATGACAGCATATGCCACTATTGAAACCGCTGTAGAAGCAACCAGAAAAGGGGCTTTTGACTATATATCCAAACCCTTTCGTAAAGAACGGATACTTATAACAATTGATAAGGCCATGGCATGGCAAAAGCTCACACAAGAAAATATAACCCTGAAAAAGTCCCTCCGGCAGAAAAAAGGATCTCTTCCTATTATCGGTTCCAGCCCCGCTATCATGTCAATTATAACAATGATTGATCAAGTGGCCAAATCAACAGCCACGGTTCTTATAAGCGGAGAAAGTGGTACCGGTAAAGAACTGGCGGCAAGAGCTATTCATTATTCAAGCCATCGCAAAGACAAGCCTTTCATAACAGTAAACTGTACTGCCATGCCTGAACAAATAATAGAAAGCGAGCTTTTTGGGCACATCAAGGGTTCATTTACAGGAGCATGGAAAGA
>QMMZ01000081.1 GCA_003647525.1 Deltaproteobacteria bacterium
CTACTGTTCTACTGTTCTACTGTTCTACTGTTCTACTGTTCTACTGTTCTACTGTTCTACTGTTCTATTGTTCTACTGTTCTACTGTTCTTTATTCTATTGTTCTATTGTTCTATTGTTCTACTGTTCTACTGTTCTACTGTTCTTTATTCTACTGTTCTACTGTTCTACTGTTCTTTATTCTACTATTTTACTAAATTAGCGCACAAACATTAGAAAAATGCAAAATGCTTCTGTTAAAAGAGTAACAACTCTTCAACTGCACTCCATGAAAGAGCGTGATGAAAAAATTTCCATGCTCACCGCCTATGATTACTCTATGGCCAAGATCATTGATTCTGCCGGTATTGATGTAATCCTTGTCGGCGACTCGGCTTCCAATGTAATGGCGGGAAACCAAACAACTCTTCCAATCACACTTGATCATATGATCTATCATGCCACCTCGGTCATAAAAGCCGTTCGCCGGGCCCTTGTAGTGGTAGATATTCCTTTTGGTTCCTATCAGGCAAATTCGGCAGAGGCACTCAAGTCGGCCATACGGATCATGAAAGAAGCCGGTGCACATGCAGTCAAAATGGAGGGTGGGGTTGAAATACGCGAATCTGTAGAGCGTGTATTAAGTGCCGGGATTCCGGTTATGGGTCATCTCGGACTTACACCACAGTCTATTTACAAATTTGGCACTTATACAGTCAGGGCCCGTGAAGAAGCAGAAGCACAGAAATTATTGGATGATGCTCAAAAACTACAGGAATACGGTTGTTTTTCTATAGTTGTAGAAAAAATACCTGCACAACTTGGACGCCAGGTATCCGAAAAACTGGACATACCCGTTATCGGTATTGGAGCTGGTTCCGCAGTAGACGGACAAGTATTGGTGATGCACGATATGCTTGGTATCAACAAAGATTTTCATCCGAGGTTTTTACGCAGATATGCTGATTTACATGATTCAATTACCAATGCCGTATCCATGTATATTGAAGATGTGAAATCCGGGGATTTTCCTGCCAAAGAAGAAAGTTATTAAACAACATGGTTGCCATGAATTTAAAGAAAATTTAAACTTTTAACTTCGATCTTCTGACTAAAACCTTCACTTCCATTAAAATCATGGTAGTACCAATAATCATCTGGAGAATTTTCCCACCTGTTTTTCGATAGATTTTCCCCTCACTATTGGAGAACCAAAAGGTAATGAAACCGATTGTTTTCTATAATGATATAAAAGCTTTACATTGAAAACGTAGAACTATTACTAACATACGTTTAATTTTAGTTGAACTAAAATTGATGTTTTCATTCATTTACTCATTTAAGCATTATATATTTCATTGACAAAATGACCCAAATGATAACCGAGAAATTAAATCAAGACCAACAATGGGAAAAGCTTCTAAGCCAGCTGGAAAAGATATTCGGCAAAAAACCAGAAGATCTTAGAAGTATCTTATTTTTAATAGGTGTGCAGGAGTTGGGTATGGGGATAAGAAAATTTTCTAAAGAAGAAAAGCGTGACCTTATGCATATTGCTATTTGTAAAGTTTTGAGCTATTCCGGGTATTATGAAGAAGAAGGGATTGACGAAGACGGCTGGCCACATTGGAAACTGATAAAAAATCTTCCGGCCAATGATATGCTTCAACAGGATGTTCTACTTAAAAATCACATTTTGAAATACTTTGAAGAGAATATGAAATTATGAGTAGGTATCTAATTTGCAATTTCTTTTCCGGATTTTGTATATATTTACTTTTTGTTGCGTAATTGTGTCCAAAATTTTAGTCTATTATGAAACCGACATGACAAAAATAATTTTTAGACTCACAAGGCAATGATTATTTTTGTCAAAACCTGCCTGCCCGAGCGTTAACTGAGGCACAAGCAGGCAGAGGTTCCATCTGACATGTGTTATTATAATAATAAATAGATAAAAAAATGAAATTATCTGGCTTAACATTCATTTTTTCGGCGATCATTTTATTGTTCTCTTCCTGTGGTGGTGGTGATGAATCTTCATCAAATGGGTTGAGACCAGCTGAAGGTGGCCGCTACTTTGGTGGCATATTCAGGATCAACGAATCAGAGTACATCAAAAACCTCTTCCCGCACAATATTACAGATGCATACTCTTATCGCGTAGCCTCCCAAATTTATGAAGGTCTGTTTAAGTTTGATCCCAAAACACTGGAAGTAATTCCATGTCTGGTAGATGATTACAACATAGATGCCTCGAGAACAACTTATACTTTCAACCTAAGTAAAGGAGTGTATTTTCATGACAACCCTTGTTTTGAAGGGGGCAAAGGCCGGGAAATGACAGCTGAAGATGTAAAATATTGTTTTACACAACTATGTACACCTTCTCTAAGCAATCAGAATTTCTCCGTTTTTCAGGGTATTGTAAAAGGAGCTGATGCCTATTTCGCCGCTTGTCAGGGAGGCAAAACACCGGATTTCGAAGTGGAGGGTATACGGGTGACAGACAAATACACACTTACAATAGAGCTTACAGAACCAAATTCTATTTTTATTATGAACCTTGCCCGCCCGGCATGCTTTATTTATCCACAGGAAGCTGAAGAACATTACGGCATGGATATGCGAATTCATGCGGTAGGTACCGGTGCCTTTACACTACATGCCAATGATGTAGATGAGGATATTTCAATTATTTTGAAGCGAAACCCAAATTATTATGATAAAGATGAATTTGGCAACCAGCTTCCATATCTTGATGCTGTAAATATTCAGTTTATCAAAGATAAAAAAACCGAACTTTTTGAATTCAGAAAAGGAAATCTGGATATGATATATCGTTTGCCAACAGAATTCATTATCGAAATTTTAGAAGAAACCCTGCCAGGATCAAACGGAGAATACAGCAATTTCGAATTACAGCGCTCACCGGAAATGATGACTCAATTTCTAACGCTCAACAATCAAAAAGGAGTATTTAAGGATGTGAGGGTACGCAAAGCATTTAATTACGCCATCGACCGTGCAAAGATTCTGGATTTTGTACTAAATGGTGAAGGCTATGCACCTGGTGACCATGGCATCACTCCGCCTGTTTTTAATAATTATCCAATAAATAAAATCAAAGGCTATCAACTAAATATAGACTCAGCAAGATTTTATCTTTCAAAAGCGGGATATGGCAGTGGTAAAAAATTTCCTAAACTACAATTTCTTTTAAATGCAGAAGGTGAGCGGAATACACTGGTAGCCCTGGAGATACAAAAACAACTTAAAGACCATCTCAACATTGATGTAGAACTGGTTATTTTACCTTTTGCCCAATTGCTTGACAGAAGTTATAAGGGTGACTATAATATACTTCGTGCCGGTTGGGTAGCTGACTTCCCAAGTCCGGAAAACTTTCTATGGGTATTTTCCAGCAAAGATGTGCCAAATTCACCGGATGATGTATCTTATCCCAATGTTTCACGTTATATAAATACCAGGTTCGACGATCTGTACAAAAAAGCATTGAGTGCCAGGTCAATTGAAGATGCCAATAAATATTTCAGTCTGGCTGAAAATCAACTTATGACCGATGCACCGGTGATCATTCTCTGGTATGATGAAGGGTACCGGTTGGTACAATCCTATGTGAAGAATTTTCCAAACAATCCAATGCAGTACAGGGAGTTAGGCAAGGTATTTTTCCAGGAAGCTAAAAAACTTTAGGGCAAAGTATTGGACAGCGGCATATATAACAAACTATCAAAATACAAAAAGAAGTATTACCTCAACCTGATTCTCAAAGGAGTGATTATCACGGTTTCAGTATTGCTTTCTGTTTTTTTGTTTTTTAATTTTCTTGAGTACTTCCTTCACGGTAGCACCACTTTACGGCAAGTATTTTTTATTCTTTATCTGTTGCTCAGCATATTTGTTTTATATAGTTGGTTGTTGCGACATATACCAGGCCTGTTTTTCAAAACCTATAGGATCAGCGATGAGTATGCTGCGGGAAATATCGGCAAATATTTTCCTGAGGTTAGAGATAAACTATTGAATATATTACAGTTACAAAAACAGGCAACTGGAAATAGGCCCCTTATAGACGCAGGTATTCAATATAAATCGCTGCAATTGTCGGATATCCGTTTTGACCAGGCAATAAACCTGAAGGAAAATTTCCGTTATATCAGGTATTTGCTGGCCCCATTCCTGATAGTGGTAGGTTTTGCACTAATTAAACCCGGAATCATCACAGAACCAACTAAAAGAATTTTGCATTTCAACCAGGAGTTCATTCCACAGGCTCCTTTTCAATTTGATATTCAAAACAGAGAACTACTCGCCTTTCGTAATGAAGATTACAAACTCGACCTAGAATTGAGCGGAAATTCCTTTCCGGAAAATGTATATCTGTTGACAGATGGACGGCGTATCAAACTCAATAAACAAAGCGATATATCCTATCAACATTTGTTCGAAAAAATTCAACAACCATTGTCTTTCCGTTTTGAAGCTGCCGGTTTTAAATCAAGACTTTATGAATTGAAAATTGTGAACCGCCCCAATATAAAAACCTTTCATATTACCCTGTCTTTTCCGCCGTATTTGCAACGATCTATCGAACGGATAAATAATATCGGAAACATGGAGATACCGGAAGGTACACGTGTGAAATGGCTTTTTAGCGCACTTGATGCCCGGGATATGTCCATTTCATTTGAAAATGAAAAGTTAGATAAAGAACTGGTTTCAGCCGGTGATCAATTATTTGAATACGAGAAACAAATGTTAAATTCTGATGATTATATCATCCGGCTTAGTAACGTTTACAGCAAAAATAAGGATGTGATAAGGTATCACATTGAGGTAATTCCGGATGCATGGCCGAGGATCAATCTCGACCAATTTCAGGACACTACTCTATACGATCTGCTCATTTTGGGGGGTAGCATATCCGATGATTACGGGCTGACCGAATTAAAAGTTTTTTATAAAAACGAAAGGAATAATAGAAAGGCAACCGATTTATTTCAGCCAATCAATATTCCAATTGATCAAACCAAAAACAGTCAGAGTTTTTATTTCCAATGGGAGATAGATTCTCTACAGTTAAAAATGGGAGATGTTCTACAATATTATTTGCAGGTCAGGGACAACGATGGGTTAAACGGTCGAAAAGTCACACGGACCGAAATATTTACATTCAAAATACCCACAGGTGAAGAAATCAGACAAGAACTGGAAAAAGCCACCAGACAAGCTGAAAATCAGCTTGACAACAATGTGGAAAAAGCCCGCGAACTTAAACGTATGCTTGAGGAAGCCCAGGACAAGCTAAAAGGCAAAAAAATGCTTAGCTGGCAGGACAAGCAAATGTTAGAGGAACTGGAAAAACAAAAACAAGAGCTAAACGATGCTATCAAAAAATTCAAAGAACAGCTTGAAACAGAGGAAATGAAACGTGACCGTTTTAGTGAAAAGCGAAATGAACATATCCGTGAAATGTCTGAGCAATTGCAAAAGTTAATGGAAGAGTTGCTGGACGAAGAAACCAAACAACTGTATGAAGAGCTTCAAAAGCTATTGGACGAGCAAAAGAATATGGACAAGGTGAAAGACCTGCTCAATCAACTCAATCGTTATGAGAACACTACAGAAAAAGAATTGGAACGCGCTCTGGATTTGTTCAGGAAAATGAAATTCGAAAACAAATTGCAGCAAACCATCGATCAGACAAAAGAATTAGAGAAAGCTCAAAACGCCCTGGCTGATAAGACAAAAGACAAAAAATCACAAAAAGAAGAACTGCTTGAAGAACAAAAGCAACTCAGTGAACAATTTGAAGAACTGAAAAAAGACATGGATGAAATGCGCGATTTGAATCAGGATCTCTTACGTCCAAAACCCCTCCAGGATTTCTCTGATGAAGAAAAGCAAATTGAAGAGCAACAAAAGCAGGCACAACAAGAGCTCGGGAAAAATAAGAAAAATAAAGCAGCGCAGTCACAAAAAGCTGCCGGTCAGGCACTACGGCAAATGGCAAAAAAACTCTCTTCAATGCAAAGCATGATGATGCAGGCCAATATGGAAATGAATCTGGGCTTGATCCGGGATCTCCTTGACAATTTAATAAAACTTTCATTCGCACAGGAGCAGCTAATGAAAGATTTCAGACAGGTACATCAAAGCGACCCCCGCTTCCTACAATTATCAGAAAAACAACTGCTCCTTCAGGAAGATGCTAAAGTTATAGAAGACAGCCTGCACTCAATAGCAAAGGACAACTTCATGATCCAGGCATTTATGACCAGGGAAGTAGATGAGATGAACCGGTATTTTGAAGAAACGGTTGATGCGATCCGGGATCGCAAAAAGGGAGAAGCAGTAGGAAAGCAGCAATTTGTGATGACTTCTATCAACAACCTGGCCCTAATGCTCGATGATGTGATGACCCAAATGATGAATGCTAGTGGAAGTGGATCAGGCAAAGGGCAAGATCAATCCATTCCCAGTTTATCCGAATTACAAAAACAACTGAACAAAAAGATCAGCGAATTGAAAAAAAGCGGTAAGCAGGGTAGAGAATTATCAGAGGAATTGGCCAATCTCGCCGCCGAGCAGGAAAGGATCAGGCGTATGCTTCAACAGCTTGAAGAAAAGCTTCAAAATCAAAATGACGGGAAAGGAGCCGGTAGTTTGGAAGAAATTAGAAAAAAAATGGAGCAAACGGAAATTGACCTGGTAAACAAGCAAATTACACGCCAACTCATTCAGAGACAGCAAGAAATAGTAACGCGAATGCTAAATGCTGAAAACGCTATAAAGGAGCGAGAACCAGATAATGAGCGAGAAGCAGAACATGCAAAGCAATATCAACGTAAAATACCTAAGGCATTCGAAGATTATATAAAAATGAAAGAACAGGAAATAGAATTACTTAAAACTGTTCCTTTAAAATTGAATCCTTTTTATAAAAAAGAAGTAAGTGAATATTTTAAACGAATTGAGAGTACTATTGAAAAATGAATACCTTTAACATCCAAATTCCTTCTATTGTAGAAAATATTAGGATCATAGAAAGCTTTATTGACAATGCTCGGGCAAAACTTAGATTAGACGATGATATCTATGGCAATATCATGATTGCCGTAACAGAATCTGTCAACAATGCCATCATACACGGCAACAAAAATAACCGGGATAAAAATGTACAAATTTCGCTATCAATCCAGGATAGTATCCTCAAATTTATAGTAGAAGATGAGGGAGAGGGTTTTGACTACCAAAATCTACCAGATCCAACATCTCCTGAAAACATTGACAAAACCAATGGGCGTGGCATCTTTTTAATGAAACACCTTTCCGATGAAGTAAATTTTCTTCATGACGGTCGAGTCGTTGAACTTTCTTTCTATATGATTTGATATGTCAGACATTCACTTTTTCTCGGAAAAAACTGATTTTACCCTTCCCGATCC
>QMMZ01000082.1 GCA_003647525.1 Deltaproteobacteria bacterium
CAGGCTTAAATTTTAATCCTCAAAATACTCCATGTATTCCTGCGGTTAAAATTTGCGCCTTCCTTGAACTTGAAAAAATTTTCTAGTTTTCGTTCGGGCACTAACTAAGTTGAACGATTTTTTGCGAAAAAATGTGCCAAGGTCTTGATGCAGTCCCGCTTAGGCGGGACGAAAAGCGCAGACATACTAATGGATATGTCGAGACTTTTTACGAACATATAGACTTTCAGATAATTAATTTCACAAGGCCAGAAGGAGGAAGGCGTATTAGTTATACGTCGACGACTGCTAACGCAGTGAAATTAATTATCTGAAAGTCTATATCAAAATTATTCAATATTAGAAGAAATCTCCTGTTTTTTCTCCTGTATCCCCTGATCAATTTCCTCTAAAGTTTTTATTTGATGTTTCAAAGTCCGGATTTCCTGTTCCTTTGATTGAAGCAACAGCTTTACTTTATTCGCCTCTGACTTCAGTATTTCCACCGTACCGGCATCAGCTATCCATTTCTTTACCTTATTCTGCAATAATGGTCCCAGCATCCGGGGATCCTCATCTTCCAAAACAGATGGTGCAAGGTTACTCCATTTATTCCAGAAAACAATGGCCTTGTTGAAATCATCAGAATTTTCAGCTATGATAAAATGTGTGCAGGCAAGTCCATAAAGAGCCTCACGCGAAATAGCTTCATCTCTGGAATTCTGGTACAAAATTTCATAAAATTCCCGCGCCTTATTAAAGTCCCCTTTTTGAAAAACCTCATTTCCTTTCTCTAAAATTTTCAAACAAACTTTATAGTCGGCAATAAAAAAAGATTTAATCTTTTGAGAATGATGCCCACAGGCTAAACATAAGAAAATTCCACATAACATCGCCACTCGTGTAAAAAAAATTATCCTTGCTTTAATGATTTTTTTAAAATTCATTGCACAACATCCATAATCCTGAAGCCATCTATTCTTAAGAAGTTGGAAGTGTAAACCCGAAAGTGCTTCCATGTCCAACCGTGCTTTTTACCCAGATTGTTCCTTTATGAAACTCAACAATATTCTTTGATATATTAAGGCCAAGCCCAACACCATCCATATGATCTCTAACTCCCCTTGCCCTGTAGTACTTATTAAATATAAGTGACTGTTCCTCTTCAGGGATACCGGGTCCGTTATCAGATACGGAAAAATTCAACTTGGTACGCTTTTTATTAGACACTACTCGCAAAACAACTTTGCTTTCAGGATCAGAAAACTTAATGGCATTATTCAGAAGATTTATTAAAACCCTTTGGAGATGTTCCGGATCACCCATCATGCCGGAGATATCCGGAGCTATCTGTGCTTCAACGCTTATCTTTTTAGTATCAGCTAAAGGTTTCAGTTGATGGATACATCCGGTTATAAAAGATGATATGTCAAGGGGCCGTGCTACAATCTTGATGATTTGTGATTCCAAACGCGAAACCTGCATAAGGTGATTCAATAAATTACAAATCCTGCCTATTTCAATACTTGCTATCTTAAGGAATTTCCTTTGCCTGTTGTTAATTGTCCCCATTATTTCTTCAACAATCATATTTACCGACTCACGGATCGAAGTCAAGGGAGTTCTGATCTCATGGCTCAGCATGGAGATAAAATCAGATCGCATACGTTCTTCTTCCCTTAAGCGTAAAGTCATGTCGTTAAATGCTCCTGCCAATTCTCCGAATTCATCTTTGGAACGGACATTAACCGTCTTGCTAATTCTATCCTGCGAAACAGACCTTATTCCCCTGAGGAGCTCTCTGAGAGGACGAATCATAGAATATGCTAAGAACAAAATTACAAACAAACCAACAAAACTTGAAAGCATCAGTCCAACCAGAACATTACGAGCAGATTTCTGGCTGCGAGAATTTAGTGCCATAGTCGCTAATTCAATATCATGCTCGTTTTTTGCACGAAGCTCTGAAATTATCTGTATCCATTCATTGGTTACAGCCTCATGAATCCATAAAGAGCCTGACGATTCATTTTTCCTTAAATTTTCAAATGTAGTAGAAAAATCCTGATAACTTTTATAAAGTTGTCTCCACTCTATAGGAATTTCCATCCCCGAATGTTCCAGTTCCAGTATTTCGACAAAATTACCTTCAAACTCTTTTTGAGCCAGAACAAAATAATTAAAATAGTCATCTTTTTTCAACAGATGATATTTTTTATCATTTTCTTCCATGCGGATCAGGTTTTCGATCATTTTTTTTGAAATCAAAGATATTCTAGTGTTTTTACTAATAATGCCTTCTGATATATGCTCAATCTTCTGAACATCCATATAGAGCAATATGATCGTCAGATAAAAGATTATTACGGGAATAAGAAACCAAACAAGCAACTTGCTGATTATTCCAAAGCGTAGTTTCATTTAAGTTCCGTTTTCAAAGGCTCCTGAAAATAATATGTTAATAAATATCGAGAACAAACCTCCTAAAATATTCCAAAGTTTTAATAAAGAATTTTTTATAGAGATATTAGAAGTGAATATTATCGGAACAACATAGTAAAACCCTCCAGTTATGGGGAAACAATATTTCAAGTGGAGGGAAACAATTTAAACATAAGCTTAAATTTATGCTTAGATGACATGAAAATATAGCTGCCTATTATGTCTGTAATTTTTAATAACAGAAGTATAAAAACAAGTCAATCATGCCGGAATTATTTCCCATTCAATTTCCACTTCAACTCAATTTTAAACATTTCCTACAATGTGTGCAAAAAACGTAACTTGCTGTGAAATATTCGTAACCGGAATCCATTTAAAAAAGCATTATTATTTTTAACTATTCAATATATCAATAAATTATTTCTTTGGTACATATGTTGCTTTATTATACGGTAAAATTAAAACGAAATTAGATTAACAATCGGTCTAAAAATTAATAGAACTGCTTAACAGTATCTGAATTTTTTGTGAATTAGTCAAAACTAAAAAATTAAAGATATAACAATCATTGAAACCTTAATAATAAAGGGTAATATCATGAAAAAAAATATCACATATGTTTTTAATGGCAGAAGATTAGGACTTGATAGGCGACAATTTTCATATTCAGACTGCATACCAGAAAGAAGGTCTATCAAAGATCGTAGATGCAATGACCAATCTAAGATAATTGCATTAAAGTGTATGAAAAATTATATAAATGTTGAAAATCCCAAAGCCGCCTTTGCTGCCGATTTTATATGATAATATTTTTATAATAATATCTTATCGGTTATTTCACTGCAAAAGAACTTTTCATTATGTAACCAGCCCTTTTTTAGCAATAACACAAGGAAAGTTTCTGCCGGTCAAAATCTAATTTCAAAAAATTAGTCAGGTATATTTTTATTATAATAATCAGTAACATAACTAAACACTAGAGGTATATAAAAATAATGATGTCTAAAAATATTAATTATCGCTTTTACAGAATTGCAGTTTTGGCTTTAGCTCTTATGCTCTTTATACCCGCTATTTCCATCGCTGCTGAGGTAACATTGGAGTGGGATTCAAACCCAGTGGAAGAAGATGTTGACAGCTACAAAGTATACTACGGTTTGTCAAGCAGAGATGACGTGAATTCCCAGTATTACGGAACTTACGAGTTTAAAGGTGATGATGTTGGCAACCCGACCGATACAATCTCCGGGCTGAAATCAGGCCAACGATATTATTTCGCAGTAACTGCATCTAGTGATGGCTATGAAAGTAATTTTTCTGATGAAATTTATTATGATGTTCCTCCAACTACTATTGATACAGATTCAGATGGGGATAGACTTACAGACGATGACGAAATTGATGTTTATGGAACCGACCCCAACAACGCTGATACGGATGGGGACGGCATAACCGATGGAAATGAAGTAGAACACTGGGGAGATGATTGGGATGAGGATTGGGATGAGGATTCAATTATAAATCTTTTAGATCCGGATTCTGATAATGACGGTTTTTCAGATGGGCAGGAACTTGCTAATGAATCTGATCCATCTGACCCTGACTCCAGGCCTTTATTTCCTATTATGGAAACAGGGGAAATAAGCATAAATCATGAATGGCAGCGGATTGAATTCAGCAAGTACTTTATTGATCCTGTAGTGGTAGCTAACTCATTAAGTTGCAATGAAGTTGATCCTGCTATTGTAAGAATACAAAATGTTGATAACTCAGGCTTTGATATTCGCATTCAGGAGTGGGATTATTTAGATGGTAATCATACATCCGAAACAGTTGGCTACATAATTATGGAGCGGGGCAGTTATACATTAGAGGATGGAACCATGGTCGAAGCAGGAAGTTTTACTATCAACAATACCACCTCATTAAAAACCGTAAACTTCAAAAATACCTTCAATCAGACTCCTGTGGTAACAACTGCTGTTATCAGCTATAATGAAATTGATGCGGTATTATGCAGAACTGTAACTAACGGAATCAATGGATTCAAGGTCGGCCTGCAGGAACAGGAACTTAATCCTAAAAACCATGCAACAGAGGAGGTCGCATATATCGCATGGGAACCATCAAGCGGTATTGTAAACAGCGTTGAATTTGAAATAAATATTAAATCTGGTATAAAATATCTTGACAGAAAAATTTCATTTGATCAAACATTCACAAATTCACCTGTATTTATTTCTGATATGCAGACAATTAACGGCTTTGACCCTGCCAATTTGCGGTTGGAAAGCAAGAACGCACGGGAAGTTTATGTAAAAATCAGTGAAGAGCAATCACATGACAGTGAAATATTTCACCGCCCGGAATCAGTCGGATTCATGGCTTTTTCTGTTCAGTAAGATAATTTTTGCCAATTTGCAGCTTTAATAACTAATTTTGTGATAAAGGCAGAGTCATCAGACTCTGCCTTTTTTCGTTATCAATATGCTGTTAAAACATAATGTTGCAAAATCTTGTTTATCCTGTTACCATGTCAAAATTTTTTTAAAGGACTAACGTGTTACGATATTTTTTATTACTATGAAATCTCAGCAAACTAACAAATGTAAAGGTGTAATACTTGTTTCTATGCCTTGGTCGCTTTTCAGCCGTCCATCCATTCAGATAGGTACTCTGAAAGCATATCTAAAATTACAGTTCCCCTATCTCAATATAGCGGCTCATCACTTTTATTTAAAGGTGGCTGAGAATATAGGCTATAAACTATATCATTCTATTTCAGAAAGTACCTGGCTTGCTGAAACTATATATGCTGCAATCTTATCCCCTGAAAAACTTAAAACTATTGAAAAGATCTTTTATAGGGAAGCTGGAGTTAAGCCTCTGTTTCGCAAATCAAGTTTTAAAGAACTTGTTTCAAAGGTAAGAAAGGTTACCGATGTTTTTATTGAAAGCATAAACTGGAATAAATTTTGTCTTGCAGGTTTTTCTGTAAGTCAGTGCCAGTTGACTTCCTCGCTTTATATAATTAAGCAAATAAAAATAAAACATCCTGACCTTAAAATTGTATTAGGAGGTTCGACATTTGCAGGTGCATCAAAAGAGCTGTTTAAGTTAATCCCGGAGATAGATTTCGTGGTCAAAGGCGAAGGAGAGTTACCTCTAAGCCAATTAGTACATCACCTCGGCATTTCTAGTAAAACAGATAAAATCCCTACCATTAAAAGTGTAATCTCAAAAAAATCCATAGAAAATGATAATTCAGATATATTCTATCAAATGGAAACACTAAGCAGCCTCCCAATGCCTGACTTTGACGATTATTTTGACCTGCTTCAAACATTTGGTTCAAATAAAACTTTTTTCCCCACTATTTTATGTGAAATTTCCAGGGGATGCTGGTGGCGCTATGCACAAAGATTAAAAAAAATTAAGGGATGTGCTTTTTGCAATCTAAACCTGCAATGGGATGGCTATAGATCAAAAGATTATTCTAAAGTGGTTTCCGAAGTTGATAACCTTACTTCAAAGTATAAGACACTTTCCGTGGCCTTTACTGATAATGCTCTCCCTGTTAAAGAGTCTAAAAAAGTTTTTACTCAACTGAAAGAGCTTAAAAAGGATTTTCGTTTTTTTTCAGAAATACGAGCTACAACAACCATGGAAAATCTTAAAATAATGCGTGATGCAGGAATGAGTGAAGTACAGATCGGCATAGAGTCGCTCAGCACCAGACTGCTCAAAAAAATTAATAAAGGTACCACAGCCATACAAAATTTAGAAATTATGAAAAATTGCGAACATCTGGGAATTGTTAATAACTCAAATCTGATACTTCAATTCCCAGGTAGTGATAAGGATGATGTTGAAGAAACGCTGCGAAATTTGGAATTTGCGGCTCCATTTCGTCCTTTGCGCCAGGTTAATTTTTGGCTTGGCCTTGAAAGTCCGGTATGGCAAAATCCACAACAATTCGGAATTAAAGCATTATATAACCACCCCCGCTATGCAGATCTATTGCCACAAAATATATCTTCTTCGATGCGATTTTTAATACAAGTATATAGAGGTGATCTTGGGTGCCAGAAAAAACTTTGGAAGCCTGTCAAGCAAAGGATAAAAGCATGGAAGATGGAATATGAAGCTCTTCACAATAATGCTATTTTCGAGCCAATTCTCAGTTTTCTGGATGGCCGTGATTTTCTCATAATAATTCAAAAACAACTTAATGATAAAACATTAACTCACCGTCTTAAAGGAAAATCCAGGGAAATTTATCTTTTTTGCCGGCATCACCGATCAATAAAAACAATATTAGAGCATTTCCATGAATTGTCAGATGATAAGATTAGTTCTTTTCTCCGAATAATGGTAAATAAGAAATTAATGTTTGAAGAAAATAAAAATTACCTTAGTTTGGCTGTCCCAAAATAAAAAAACCCGGGACCAATTTTGGTTCCGGGTTTATAAATTTTTCGGCAGCGACCTACTCTCCCACTCAGCTTCCCGAGCAGTACCATCAGCGCTGAAGAGCTTAACTTCCGTGTTCGAGATGGGAACGGGTGTTGCCTCTTCGCCATTGCCACCGAAAAAATGTTCATCAGACTTTCAGAAAAATAATTTCTCTGTGTTATCAGTAGTCGACGTATAACTAATACGCCTTCCTCCTTCTGGCCTTGTGTAATTAATTATCTGAAAATCTAGCAAGTTTAGATATAAGCACATAAAAACGTACAATATTTGTGTCAAAAGTTTTGTGACTAAGCCTCACGACCTATTAGTACCAGTTAGCTAAACATATTGCTATGCTTACACACCTGGCCTATCAACCTTGTAGTCTTCAAGGGGTCTTCAGTCTGTATGTTTCCATACAGAGGGATATCTAATCTCGAGGTTGGCTTCCCGCTTAGATGCTTTCAGCGGTTATCCATTCCGAACTTAGCTACCCAGCAATGCCGCTGGCGCGACAACTGGAACACCATTGGTTCGTCCATTCCGGTCCTCTCGTACTAGGAACAG
>QMMZ01000083.1 GCA_003647525.1 Deltaproteobacteria bacterium
AGAGGCAGCATGGATACTTGAGAAAAATTTGCGTGAAGCCGGCGCTGACTCTTTATCGTTTCCGATAATTGTGGCATCAGGTCCAAACAGCGCACTTCCCCATGCAATTCCCGGAAACCGTAATTTTCATAAGGGTGAACCAATTCTTTTTGACTGGGGAGCAAGACTAAACGGTTACTGCTCTGATATTAGCCGAACACTTGCAATCGGAAGCCCGGATGAAAGGTTTAAAAAAATTTTTAAAACAGTCCTTGATGCTCAGCTTAAAGCAATTGAGGCCATAAGGCCGGGAATAAGTTCAAAGGCTGTGGATGAAATTGCACGAAACCACATAGACAGTATGGGTTTCAAAGGCAAATTCGGCCATGGGCTGGGGCATGGAATAGGACTGGCTGTTCATGAGCCTCCCGGAATCAGCCCGTTAAAAGATATATTGCTTGAGAATCAGATGGTCTTTACCGTCGAACCCGGCATCTACATACCCGGATGGGGCGGTATCAGAATTGAAAACATGGTAGTAGTCGGCGAAAAGGGGGCCGAAGTACTGAACAGCCATGATCCTGCAATTTTTATAGAAGGAATCTGATAGACGCATTACGGGTTCCTCCTGCATAGGAACCAGAAAGTGTAAACCAGAAAATGAAGGATATTATGATTTTCTGTTGATTATTTAATGTTCCGGTTTTATTCTCATCGCTGAAATTTCTCGTTTCCACGCTGGAGCATGGGAGCGAGAAAACTTTGAACCTTTTTCAGTGAAATTCCGTGTCGTTCCGTGGTGAACTTTCCCTGGCAAACCGCAAAACCGACAACCGTATCTCTATGTCATCCTTAGACCTCTTTGTTGATCAATATCTGAATTATCTCCTCGTTGAAAAAGGGCTTTCAAAAAATACTATAGAATCATACAGCAGTGATCTAACAAGATATCTCAATTTTCTGAAGACCAAAAGAATAAAGACTATTTTTGACGCTGACACTGCTGCTATATTAAAGCACTTAATCTCGCTCAGGAATGCAGGGCTTGGTTCAAGATCGAGAGCGAGGCATCTTGTAACCATCAGGGGCTTTTACAGATTCCTTGTAGAAGAAAAAGTAATAAAAAATGATCCGACAAGAATTATTGACCTTCCCAAAAGCGGCCTCAAACTTCCCGATGTTTTGTCATTTAAAGAAGTTGAACTCCTGTTAAATACTCCTAATTTAAATATGCCGACAGGAGCAAGAGATGCAGCAATGATAGAGCTTCTTTATGCGGCTGGCCTGAGGGTATCGGAACTTGTTAATTTAAAACTTCAGGATGTAAATCTGGAAGCATGTTTTGTAAGAGTTTTCGGAAAAGGCTCAAAGGAAAGGGTAGTTCCTATAGGTCGTTATGCAAAAGAAAAGATCGACTTTTACATAAAGACTTTCAGGGCAAAGCTTTTAAAAAATATGGCAAGTCCCTATCTCTTTGTCGCAAGGGCAGGAAAACCCATGACTCGTCAAGGTTTCTGGAAACTGCTTAGAAAATATGGACAAAAAGCAGGAATCATCAGAAAAATCAAACCCCACAGTTTAAGGCACTCTTTTGCAAGCCACCTGCTTGAAGGAGGCGCCGACTTGAGGTCGGTTCAGATCATGCTGGGCCACGTTGATATTTCCACAACACAGATTTATACTCATGTGGCCCGGGAGCATCTTAAAAAAATTCACGAAAAATTTCATCCAAGAAAATAATAATTAAAAGTAAAAATTCACCACGGAACAACACGGAGTTTCACTGAAAATTATAAACAATGAGTAATTTACTATATGAAGATTTGAGCTATAAAATCATAGCGAACATAGAAATCAATGCCATGAAAAAGATAAAAAATCAGGACGAAGCCCAATTGATCAATTATCTCTAAACAACTCGCCTGAGGGTGCTATTATTCAATTTTGGTGCAGAGACGTTCGCAATGTCGAGAAGAATATTTTGATAATTCAGTGTAATTCCGTGAAAATCCGTGGTGAGCTTTTTAACCTGCCCTGCAACCTCTTCATAAGTGATTCCAGTTTCTCTGAGGATGTAACTTTTTTGTCACGGCGGTCATCAATCGAAACCGTAGTAACTACCCGCTGAACGCCTTTTTCAAAGGGAACCGAGTGCATCTTCTTGACCAGCATTAAGATATCATCCAAATCGCCATCAATGACAGTTCCCATGGCATTCATCTTAAAGTTTGCCCCCGCCTCTTTTAAAACTTTTACGCAGTCAGCAACAAAGTCGCCGACACTTGGGGTAGCTGTGCCTATTGGTATTATATTAATTGTTGCAATTGGCATAATCCCCTCCTATAGCGCCCTTCGGGCAAGCTTTTAGCTCTTAGGGCTCGCACAAAAATAACTTAACATTTTAAGTGCCGATGCATCCCGCCTGGTTGCGTTGCGAAAGCTCGGAATATCCTGATATTCCTGCGCTTTCGCGCCTTGCCAGACGGGCGCCACAACACTTAAGATTGCGAACTTATTTTTGTGCGAGCCCTTAGCTGATCGTAAGCTTCAGCATGACTAAAAATTATCATTAAACCGATAAATGAAAGCAAAATTGATAAAAAAAGTATCGTCATTTCCGTAAAAGTTACCACTATCGAAGTAACGAAAGCTTGTTTTGTCTAAAGATCCCACAAAAAAGTTAAATCTATATCCTAAGTCAACACCTATAGTGAGATTGTTTATAAGATTAAAATTCGCGCCCATGACCGGTGCAATGCCCAAAACCAATCCATCGAAATCAAGATTACACTTTGTTCTATCAATTAAGGTCATGGTGCCATCTCCAGACATGTATCCAATTCTGAGCTGAGGACCGATCCACAGCCGGAAATTTGGCATTCTGACAATGCCAAACCCGAACGTATTATCAAGGACGAACCGATCAATATTTAGTTCGAAATTGCTAACAATAGCTGAAATATCCATGTTTAAATCTTCATTATATACAGAATCCAGGTCGTATTCGACATCTTCGTACCCTATTTGGAGGCGGTAGTTGAAGACTTTATCTTTGGCCACAGCGGTATCAAAGATAAAACCGCAACCGAAAAACTTTGCGTCACCGCTGCTTTCCAGGTCGTACCACGAGTCATCATCATCATAGTCTTCGTTAAAATCAGTGTCACCATCACCAATACCACGGGATAAATAGAAACCAATACCGCTGGCATGAGCACAATTAATACCGAAGGGGGAAGAAAATATAACTCCTGCTGCAATTAAACAAATAAAAGTTACTCGAAATAGTCTTGTAAGCATCGCGTTAACCTCCTTTTTTTATTAGTGCCTGAACGAAGATCCTCCAAATTATACTTTTCCTGTCATTCGTTTTAGGCGTTTGACTTTATTGTTTATACCTTCTGATATTAATGCTATAGACTTTCAGATAAATAATTTCACTGTGTTATCAGTCGTCGACGTATAACTAATACGCCTTCCTCCTTCTAGCCTTGTGAAATTAATTATCTGAAAGTCTATATTTAGTATAAAGTAGTATAGAATACAATATCTTTATTTTCAAGTATGTATCTTTGTTGACATAAAATTCTAAATTTATTAATATTTAAAAATTATTTTAGCTCTATTTTTTGTGGTTAACTTTTATCTTCCAATTGCTTGGAATCTATCTAATAAATAATGCAATCCTCCTATACTGACAAAATAATATCCGGCTGGTGGTCAAAAGGGAACACTGAACCAAAAGTTGGCGACCATGCCATAAAGGACTCAATATTAAAAGTAACTAATCCTGTATTTTTGATAGGTATAGACGGGGGAATTGCCGTCTCCCGGGATGGCACTATAACTATAGGCAATAAATTAGAATTAAATAATAACCTTCATCCTTTATATGCATTTGCTCCCCGGCTTCATCCGGAAGACCTTGGTGATCCATATTTTAAAAAGGCGCACAATCTTCGTTATGCATATATTGCAGGAGCAATGGCCAATGGTATTACATCAGTTGAAATGCTTGAAAAAACAGGACGCGCCGGAATGATGGGATTTTTTGGAGCGGCAGGCCTTTCCCTTGATGAAATAGAGTCTGCTGTCGACAGACTTCAAAAAAATATGAATAATTATCCCTTTGGGTTTAACCTTATAAACAGTCCTAACAATCCTGATCTTGAATCAGCGATAGTTGATTTGTATTTAAAGCGGGGAATCAGACTTATAAGTGCCTCGGCATATCTTGAGATTACTCTGCCGCTCGTTTATTTCCGTGTAAAAGGAATCCATCGTGATGTTGATGGGAATATAGTATGTCCGAATAAAATTATTGCAAAAATTTCAAGAGTAGAAATTGCCAAAAAATTTTTTTCGCCTCCTTCTGATAAAATACTTTATCAACTTGTCGACAAAAATATGATTACAAGAGAAGAAGCAACTCTTGCAAGGTCTATACCGATAGCAGATGATATGACTGCTGAAGCGGATTCAGGAGGACACACCGATAACAGGCCGGCTCTTTCTCTATTGCCGACAATAACTGCGCTCCGTGATGAGCTTGCTGAAAAATATAAGTATAAAAGACCTCTTTGTGTGGGACTTGGCGGTGGAATTGCTACACCCTCAGCAGCAGCGGCAGCCTTTTCCATGGGGGCCGCCTATATTTTAACCGGCTCTATCAACCAGGCCTGTGTTGAGGCCGGCACATCGGAAACCGTTCGTCAAATGCTCGCAGAGGCCAGACAGGCGGATGTAACTATGGCTCCTGCAGCAGATATGTTTGAAATGGGTGTAAAAGTTCAGGTATTAAAACGCGGTACAATGTTTCCGTTTCGCGCTGCAAAATTGTACGATCTTTACTGTAAATATGACTCTATGGAAAATATACCTGAAATTCAAAGAAAAATGCTGGAAAAAGATTTTTTCCAATGCAGTTTAAAGGATGAATGGGAGAATACAAAGAATTTTTTTGTTAAAAATGATTCAAACCAGATAATCCTGGCTGAAAAAGATCCAAAACACAAGATGGCTCTGGTTTTTCGTTCATATCTTGGCCGCAGTTCAAACTGGGCAATAACGGGCGATCTTTCGAGAAAAATCGATTATCAAATATGGTGTGGTCCGGCCATAGGCGCTTTTAATGAATGGGTAAAAGGGTCCTTTCTTGAAAAGTATGAAAACAGGGAAACAGTAACGGTTGCAATGAACCTCCTTTTTGGAGCCGCTGTTGCAACACGCGCAAACTGGCTTCGCAGCCAAAAAATTGCGCTGCCGAACAATGTCGGCAAAATATCTCCAATGGAGCTTTCAGAAATATTGGAACTACTTAAATAACGGTTTACGGTTTACGGTTCACGGTTTTTAAAAATAGCCTTTTTAAATTATTGCAACGTGTTTGATGGTAACAGTTCACACTTTTTTAAATGAATTATGTCAACAACTGATTGCTTTTATGTTTTGACCAACCGTTAACTGTAAACCGTGAACCGTAAACTGATAACCGTTACAACTAAAGGTATAACAATTGGGTACTAATAAGAAAAAATCAATCAAAAATATTCATGCCGCTATCATTGGTATGGGATGTTTTTTCCCAAAAGCATCAGGGTTGCATGAATACTGGCGTCTGATTTTTAAGGGTGAGGACGCTATTACTGATATACCTGGAACCCACTGGTCTCCTGACGATTACTTTGATAAGGATCCCAAAAAACCAGACCATATTTACTGTAAAAAGGGGGGGTTTCTTTCGGCTGTTCCTTTTGATCCTACTGAATTCGGTATGCCTCCTTCTTCTCTTGAAGCAACTGATACCTCCCAGATCCTGGGCCTGCTTGCAGCCAGAATGGCGCTTGAAAATGCAGGCTATGGACAAAATGCCAAGTTCAGTCATAGCAGGACAAGCGTAATACTCGGCGCAACAGGAACTCAGGAACTTGCCATTCCGTTGGCTGCCAGGCTGGGACATCCAATCTGGCGAAAAGCTCTTCACAATTCAGGGATTAAACCCGATAAAGCAGAAAAAGTTATTAAAAAAATATCTGACTCATATGTTTCATGGCAGGAGAATTCTTTTCCGGGTCTGTTGGGGAATGTTATTGCGGGAAGAATATGTAACCGTCTTGACATAGGAGGCACAAACTGTGTTGTCGATGCAGCCTGCGCCAGCTCGATGGGAGCTATTTACCTATCCCTGCTCGAACTTTCATCAGAACGGTCAGATATGGTAGTCACTGGTGGTCTGGATACTTTAAACGATATTTTCATGCACATGTGCTTTTCCAGGACATTCATTCTTTCACCGACCGGAGATTCAAGACCTTTTTCTAAAGATGCAGACGGAACAGTTCTGGGGGAAGGAATAGGATTACTGGTTCTTAAAAGACTTGAAGATGCTGAAAGAGACGGCGACAGGATTTATGCAGTTATCAAAGGCATAGGCTCCTCAAGCGATGGGAAATCACAAAGCATATATTCTCCCAGACCGGAAGGACAGTTAGAGTCTCTTCGCATTGCTTATGAGTCGTCAGGTATTGATCCGGCTTCTGTTGAGCTTGTAGAAGCACATGGCACAGGCACTCGTGTCGGAGATAATGTTGAGTTCAGTGCACTTAAACGCTTGTTCAAAGAATCACCTAAAAAAATAAATACATGCGCATTAGGCTCGGTAAAATCCATGATTGGTCATACAAAAGCCGCTGCAGGAACCGCAGGGCTTATCAAAGCCGCGCTTGCTCTTTATAACAAAGTATTACCGCCCACATTAAAAGCCAACGAGCCTGATCCAAAATTAGGGATTGACGACACCCCCTTTTACATAAATACCGAAACAAGGCCATGGTTCTCTAAAAAGGAACACCCGCGCAGGTCAGGGGTCAGCGCATTTGGATTTGGCGGAAGTAATTTCCATATTGTACTTGAAGAATACAATCAAAATAAAAATGAAATTTTCTGGGATGGTTCAATTGAAATCATATCTTTATCAGCTTCCACCAGGAAAAAAATCGAAAATCAATTCCGCGAGTTAAAAAATTCTATCAACAAGGGAATCTCATATAAAGAACTCGCAATTAAAGCAGCAAAAACCAGAAAAGAATTTTCACCGGATGATCAATTCAGATTTCTTTTAGTTCTTGAAAGACCATCTAATTCATCAGGAAATCCGGCTGATGATTTTTCAGGACTTCTCAGCAAAGCATCAAATTCAATTGAATCAAACCGGCAAAATAATGCTAAAGAAAACAACAGAAATTTGAAGAATATATTTTATGGGGGGCCTGAAAAACCCGGTAAAATCGCATTTATCTTTCCAGGCCAGGGGAGCCAATATGTAGGAATGGGCCGAGATTTAGTTTGCACATTCCCGGAAGCATTTAACATCCTTGAAAAAGCAAATGAAAAATATAATAATTCTGAACGGCTAAGTGATTTTATCTATCCCAGGCCGGCTCAAACAGAAATAGAAAGG
>QMMZ01000084.1 GCA_003647525.1 Deltaproteobacteria bacterium
GGATGCGTACTAATTGCTGCGCCGCAGTAACGATGGATGCAGCGCAACGCAGAAAATGGACTTTTTGCGAAGCCATCATTAAAGGAGCTAACCTGTGTCAAATATTGTAATAGTCGGAACTCAATGGGGTGATGAAGGTAAGGGTAAAATCGTTGATCTGCTGGCGGAATTTGCTGATATTGTTGTGCGTTTTCAGGGAGGAAACAATGCAGGCCACACAATGGTCGTTAAAGGTGAACAGTTTATCAGCCATCTGGTGCCCTCAGGCATTTTACAGAATAAAACCTGTATCATTGGCAATGGGATGGTAATTGACCCTTCTATTTTATTAGAAGAAATAGATTACTTAATCAGCAAGGGAATAAATGTGGGACAGGATAACTTAAAGATAAGCGAAAAAGCTCATATAATTATGCCTTATCACAAGCATGTTGATAATGCCAGGGAGAAGATAAAAGGCGATAAGAAAATTGGCACCACCGGACGTGGAATCGGCCCTTGCTATGAAGACAAGGCGACTCGCAGAGGGATAAGATTTATTGAATTAATAGATACGGAAGTTTTCATAGAAAAGGTAAAATCAATAGTAAAAGAAAAAAATTTCTATTTAAAAAATTTTCTTTCCTATGAAACGGTTGATTCAGAAAACATAATTAATCAATATAATGGTTATGCAAAAAAGCTTGCCCCATATGTGACAAATATTTCTATTATTATCGATGATGCTCTAAAAAAAGACAAACAGGTCCTGTTCGAAGGTGCGCAGGGCACCCACCTTGATATTGATCACGGCACATATCCATATGTAACTTCATCAAACACAATTGCAGGAAATGCATGTGGCGGAGCGGGTATTGGGCCAAAAAAGATCACAGGCGTTATTGGCATTGTAAAAGCTTATACAACACGGGTTGGTGAAGGCCCCTTCCCTTCTGAACTTTTTGATGAAACAGGCGATGCAATACAGAAAAAGGGTGCTGAATTCGGTGCTACAACCGGTAGAAAGCGAAGATGCGGATGGCTTGATACAGTTATACTAAGAAATGCCGTGCGTCTTAACGGACTTACAGGCATTGCTGTTACCAAGCTTGATGTATTAGATGGGCTGGAAACAGTAAACATATGTACAAGCTATGAATATAATGGAAAGCCTGTCAATAATTTTCCAGCTAGTCTCAAAGCACTTGCAGCCTGCAAACCTGTATACGAAACACTGCCTGGATGGTCGGAAGATATTTCTAGTATCAAAAAATTTGAAGATTTGCCTCAAAATACAATAAATTATCTTAAGAGAGTTGAAGACCTTATTGAAACGCCCATTAATATAGTATCTGTTGGCCCCGGTAGAGATGAGACAATTATGCTGAAAAATCCTTTTGTTTAACATCATTTCCATTGACAATATTCAGATAGTAACATAAATATTTTTCCCGAAGTGAGACCTTTGAAAAACGTTCAGTTTTGTTCAAGTTCAAGGATGGCGAAGATTTTAACCGGAGAAATACATTGAGTATTTTGAGGATTAAAATCTGAGACAGACATAGAAATTGGGCAAAAGGGGAAGTTTTTCAAAGGTCTCAAAGTCGGGACGTGGCTCAGCCTGGTAGAGCACAGCGTTCGGGACGCTGGGGTCGCTGGTTCAAATCCAGTCGTCCCGACCATTTCACTTCTAATAAATACAATTAGTTATCATTAATCTTCCAAATTTGGCAAATTACGCCCGAATTCTTTTTTTTCTACACTTAGCGAGCCCTTAAGGCTTTCGCATAACGACTTTTCAAACTCGGAGCCATCGTGGTGCCTCAAATTTAGGATATAGTGGCTGTAAGATGTGTTCACATATTTCCTCTGCAATTATTGAATCCTTAATATTTGCCAGGGTCTTTTTAAAAACATGAGATCTGGTTTGAGGAATAAGAGTATCAATGAATGAAGGATGCCGAGAAATCAATTGAATCTTTAAGAACAAGGCTTAATGAAGTCATCAGGTTCCTTGGAAAGCTGCCTGTTGAAGTTCCTCATGATATTTCTTACAGGCATTTGAGAAAATTCGTTGCCAATGTGGAAAGCCATTGGTTCATGTGAAAAAAAGCACGTATCGAGGACAAAGAGAGACATTCTGACTTTTCCATCCTTTGAACTATCCTGAAACTATGTAAAAAATGTAATAGAATTTATGTAATTAACCTCCCAATTTCACACTTTTTTCACTCTTCATTTTTTTGTATAATTGAGTCAACTATCTGTAATCTAAAACAGACTTTCCCTACAACTCAAATTTGCATGTTTTTTGCATGTATGATAGAAATTTATACCTAAATTAAGTGATTGTTGAAGTTATACCTATTCCTTTATCCCTATGCATAGGAGGGCTCTTAAAACATGGTCAGAAAAAACTCGGATCTATTTCTTTGTATCTTAATTACTTTTTTCATTGGATTTTGGTCAAGAGCTGATGGCGCAACTGTCATAAAGGAAGACCTGAACATTAAGTTTAATGAAGGGAAGCTCTCTGTTGATATAAGAGATATAGATGTTAAGATGATTTTTAGGGTATTGGAGGAAAAAGGCAAGATAGAAATTTTCAACAAGAAGATTTTACCGGATAGAAAAATCAGCATAAAATTCAAAGAATTAAAAACAGAAAAAGGTATCAGGAAATTGATGCACGCTTGTGGTGTTGAAAACTACGCGAGTATATTCACAAAGGAAGCTAAAACAGGTAAACCAAGACTCGCAAAGTTAATACTCATAAAGGCAGGAATTGGTCCCGCACCAGTTGAGAAAAAGATCGAGGCAACCGAAGTCAGCGAAAAGGAGATTGAAAAGGCAGAGCGGGAAACACTTATTGAAACAATAATGCCAATGCTGGAAGGGGCCGATGAAGAAACTCGCCATGATATAATAGAGGAGATTATGGAGGGGGAACTCACTATACTTGATGAAGATTAAAAGGAGGTGGTCTATCTTTAAAAGGAAGGCGATGTTATCTTCCATTTTAGAGTAAGGAGATGAAATCTGGTAGGGATATGTGTGACAGTTAGTGTTAATAACTCAAAATCAAGAGGAGGTAGGAATGAAAAAGATAGTTACAACTTTTGCTGTGGTTATGTTTACATTGTCGATGATGGCAATAGCAAATGCTGGAGACCCGCCTGCTCCTTCTGACTACTGTGTAACTGCGGCAAGGGCAAATAACATGGTAGCAAACGATGGAGCTATTCTCATAGATTGCAGAACACTGGAGGAGTGTTACTGGGTGGGAAACCCTGCGGACGCGGACGGAAATCCGATTGCTTACAATATTTCCTATAAGCTGTGGACATCCCGAATTGATTGTGAAGCAAAAAAACCCATTTTAAGAACCGTTAAACATCTTTTTGGTTTTTTTATAAGACGGACATTTCCTGATAAAGACACTCCACTTATACTTATGTGCCGAAGTGGCAAGCGTAGCAGTGAAGCTCTAACATATTTGTATTCAAAGGGGTACGAGAAGGTCTACGAAATCGATAATTATCTTAAAGAGAGTACTGTTGGCGGTCCTGGTGGCCGGGGGGGTTTCCAGGGCAGCAGTAGCGATCGTCTTGATTCTTACGTAGGTTACAGGGGATGGCCTGATAGGAATGGTGACATTTCGACTATACAAAACCCAGACTGGGAGCCATCACTCGCCAGTCAGTCAGTCTCCTGGGTGGATACCGGCCTTCCCATAACACAAAAATTAGATTGCAGTAAAACCTGGCTATATATGTGGCGCTGATAAACCGGAGATTAGACCGCATACTGTATAGGCCTTTTAAGAAGTTTTCTTAAAAGGCCTTTTTTTAATCCCATTCTTCTTCATAAATTTCCGCATTCATTGCCTGTTCAGGGAGTTCAATAGCCAATAATTTGTTATAGTTATGGTATGTATAAATTGTTTTTACATTGATTATCATTTTAAATGACTCATTCATTATCTCTTTCTCGATTACTGCTTTCATCTGCATATGGCATTTTACAGGAAGAAATGTATCTTTTGATGTCCACATCTTCATATCCATCTCTTTAACCACATCTCTATAAGCCAAATTAAGTAGTTTCAAAAGAGGGTGTTCTTCCTCCTGCTCCATTATTACCTTCCAGAAAACCTCTTTATCAGGTTCTATGGTGAGCAAATAACAATCAGGTTTTCCAAGGATTTCATCTTGCGAGTAAGTTATCTTAGAGCTCATAAGCAATCCCATCTGCTTTTTGAGATGATTCTCATTATCAAATTTGTTCCCAGACACCTCAAATTTTTTCCAGCAACCTTCTTTTCCGCTACTGTGTAAATAAAGATATTCCATAGTATCAAAAACATACATCTCAGTCTGGGTTGACCTGGATTGCGCTTTATCAGTAGTCCATTCATCAATGTTAATCGATACTTTCATCCTCTTGTTTTTGACATCCACATGGCCGTTGCCCTTTGATCTCAAAATTTCAGGTGAATCTTCCCCTGTAATAGATGTTTCTATGTACCTTTCCATGTCATAACAATAACTTTCTATATTCTTTGAGACTTCTATGGCATTCCCTCTTATTTGCCCACCGGTAATGGCCTTTATACAACCATGTGAAATAATAAAAGGGGATATTATTAAGCAGATTATTAAAAGAAAAGAAATTCGAGTCATCATACACCTCACATTAAGGGCTCCAATTGGCCATATAACGTGCTTTGCATGCCGGTTTATAGCTTGGGGTAACGAGAACTGTATTGCGAAGTTAAAAAAGTTGCTGCCCAGGATATTCTCATACATCAAATAAGGCAGAATAGAAAAATAAACGCATAAAATCATAGACGAAAGCCAGCGCTGAGATATCAGGGGCCACGCGTAAGACCAATTCGTTTATGGATTTCTCGTCATTTATCTCAAGATTCTATATTGTCGAATAATTTCCGCAGCATGAGCTTTAAAATAACTTATGGGTTTTATTGAAACGCTTAATTTCATATGCAGGCCCTCCCCTTAATGAGATACAACCCATATTAAAACCAAATTTAGACTGGAGCCAGGATTTTTTGTGGTACCTGTAATCTGTAACAGTCAATTTCTCTTTTTCAATGCGCACATATATTTTTCTTCAAAATACGTTCCAACCTAAGTTGATCTCAAGTTGCTAAATATTTTTTTGGATAAAAAAAGGGTTGTGGAATATTCCACGACCCTTTTTGTTTTCAATACATTGCTAAAAAGATAGAGGCGGTCCGACAACATTGTTTTACAATAACCGCATTAACATTATATGCATTCTGCATTGAACTTAAAACATCTCAGCTACTGATTCATATAATCTGATCGAAACGGATTTTAACTTATTTGTCGGACCGGCTCTTTGAATTAACTATAAGCAAATAATATGCCCGTATTTTGTTACAAGAACTATATGAATAGTTTAAACGCTTACCTACAACCCATTAAAGCTTTTTTTAATAATTAATATGGGAATTAAAGTCAACAAAATAATCTTAAATATATTTATATTGTGGCTTATAATACATAATGATTATGACAATATTTACATAATTTGTAACCGTTCACGGTTTGAAACTTGAAATTGGAAAGTAGAAATTGGGAAGAACAGTACAAAAGCATGAATGCCCAATTTCTAATTTCTAATTTCAATGTTCCTTACCATAATTTAAATAAAAAAACCGGTCTTTACCTTAACTGCTTTTTATGATAATATTTTTTAGTCATTATAACGGGTTGCAATAATATAAAATTTAGCCTAATGAAAATAGCATTTATCCATTATCACCTGAAGACGGGCGGAGTTACAACCGTTTTAAAACAACAGATAGAAGCCCTGAAAGAACAATGTGAGGTTTTTGTACTATCAGGAGAACTTCCTGATATATCCTTTCCTGCTGATTCAGTGCATATCCCCGGCCTCGGTTATGACAGCCAGTCACAAAAAATATACAGGCACGAAGAAGTTGCGGATAACATAATAAAAGCTGTTTTTTCAAGATGGAATAATGGATGCGATCTTCTGCATGTTCACAATCCCATGCTTGCAAAAAATATAAATTTTTTAAAAATTCTCAAAGCTCTTCAAAAAAGGGGAATAAGGCTTTTTTTACAAATTCACGATTTTGCCGAAGACGGGCGGCCTTTATCATATTTTTCTGAAGAATATGTTTCAGATTGTCACTACGGAGTAATTAACTCGCGAGATTACAATATATTGCTTAAAGCCGGCCTTAAAAAACAAGGCCTTCATAAAATATTCAACACAATCAACCCCATTGATTCTGATAAAAAAGAATCGTGCATAAAAAACTACGTTTTATATCCCATACGCGCTATAAGAAGAAAAAATATTGGTGAAGCAATACTTCTGTCACTTTTCTTCGAGAACAATGAAACTCTTACTATAACGCTTCCGCCTAACAGTATGTCTGATATTATAAGCTACGCTGGATGGAAAAATTTTGTTAAAAAAAATAATCTTGATGTAGAATTTGAAGCCGGCCTGAAAAATGATTTTTCAGAGCTGGTGCTTTCAGCAAAATTTATTATTACTACAAGCATAAGTGAAGGCTTTGGTTTTTCTTTTCTTGAGCCGTGGACAGCAAAAAAAAATCTCTGGGGAAGAAAACTCCCTGATATATGCTATGACTTTGAAAAAAACGGGATTGCGCTTGATCATCTTTATGATAAATTTCTTATTCCACTTGAATGGATAGGCAAAGATAAATTTTATGAGGTTTGGAAGGCATGTATTTTAAAAAACTGTTCTCTCTTTGACTTCAAAATTAATGAAAAAGAAATACAAAAATCTTTTGCAAAAATAACCGGAAATAACAATATCGATTTTGGACTGCTTTATGAACCATTTCAAAAACAGATAATTTCTCATGTATTATCAAGTAAAAATAAGGCAAAAAAACTAATTAAGCTTAATCCATATCTTTTCCGTCTCGCAAATAGTCTGTTAAACAATAAAGAGTTGATACAAAACAACATGAATGCAGTTCTGAATAATTACAACAAAACAACTTACAAAAAAAACCTGCTGAAAATTTATTCAAAAATAATTAATAATCCAGTCCATCAAAGCCTGGATAAAAACATATTGCTTTCAGAGTTTATAAATCTCGAACAATTCAGCCTGCTTAAATGGAACGATTATGTTGAGTAAAAATCTTATATCGAGCTACATCACTCCACTCAACCCGATACCAACTTCTTTAAAAAAAACCGGAAAACTGGACGGAAAGATAAAATGCATACTTTTTGATATTTATGGCACATTGTTCATAAGCGGTTCAGGTGATATAAGCATTGCTGAAAAAAAATCACATAATATACATCGCCTGGAACAATTACTGTTAAAATATGA
>QMMZ01000085.1 GCA_003647525.1 Deltaproteobacteria bacterium
GAAGGCACCCACGACATTCATTTGCTGATTACGGGGTGTGATGTAACGGGAATTCAGGCGTTTAAGTAGAGTCTGTCTATAATGTCCATTTTCTTCGCTTGTCTGCCCTGACATATACACCCCAATATTAAATACAAAACTGATAAATTAAATTCGTTAAATTGCAGTAATAAAAATTTGAAGTATGAAGCAACTTGTTTTAAATATTGAAGAAAGTGAGCTTAAATCTTTTCTCGCTTACATTAAAACACTAGATTTTGTATCGGTTTCGGATGAAACAGAATTAAGTAGTGATTTAATGGATATTCCTCAATGGCAAAAGAATATTGTTAGTGAGCGGATTAAAAACAGTAATGCTGAAGAGTTAATTCCCTGGGAAAAAGCCCGCAAGCAATTAAAGTTTAAAACCAAACAATGATTTATTTTACAGTTTTAATTGAGCCAAAAGCTATTGAAGATATGCAGAAGGCAATCAATTATTACGATGATAAACAAGTTGGGTTAGGTTTAAAATTCGAAAGGTGTATACACGACCGCTTGAAATTATTGGAAATGAATCCCTTTTTTCAAATTCGCTATAAGGATGTTCATTGTCTTCCTTTAAAAAAGTTTCCATTTATGGTTCATTTCACGATTGATGAAATTCAGAAGCTTGTTATAGTAAGGGCTGTCTTTCACACCTCCTTAAACCCTCAAAAATGGAAAAAAAGAGAATAACCCACTATTCGCACCGATTAAATGTGCAGTAAAAGCGTAGTCAGCAGATGGCTTCCTTCGACAAGCTCAGGACAGGCGCCGCCACCCGGTGACTGGTTGCGGTTACCAAATTTACCAACAAAAACACTCTACAGTTTACTGCAAACTTGTTTTTAAAAGCGGTTGCCATTATCGCGTTGCTAAAATGTCAAGCTGCGTTTTTTTTATAATTGGATAGTCGTAGGGGGTAACAATAATTAAATATTACCTTGTTAATATAGGAGTTTCTTCGGATCTTTTCTATTATCCCAAATAGTTAAAATAATAATTTCATTATTATTTGAATCTACCTTGTAAAATAGGCTATTGTGCTTTGTAAGGTATGCTTTGTGTATATTCTTATTGCCTTTTGATTCGATATATAGCAAGGGATTCCTCTTTATAACCCTTATTAAATCATCAGTTTTATTAATAAAGGATACCACTTCTTTAATTCCCCCGGTTCTTTCAAGGTAATCAAGTACTTTGGAATAATCGTGTTTTGCCCTGGGGGGTCCATTTAGCTTTCATTTTATGAAAGTCCGTGTTTCTCCCTGAATTCATTGATGACTTTTTCGTGCGGGACTGTTTCGCCTCTATCAGCTTGTTTCAGGCTCATTTCTATTGATTTCCTGACTTCCTCAGGAAGTTCATTCCAAAAATCGGAATCACTTTCCTGTTTGCTTAAAAGCATTTTAATTTTATTCAATAAAGCTACATCATTGACTTTATCAATAAGAATATGCAAATCCGATTTTAATTCCAATGCGGTCATAGTGTATTTTTGTTACGCTTAACAAAGTTAACGAAATTTTACAATGCCATAAGAATCGCCTGGCGACTGCTTAATAAATTTACCGGTCAGGTATGACCGAAGGATTGCAAATCCTTCGGAGCAGGGCATTATAAGTGCAGGGGCATTCCGCAGCATTGCACCAGGTATTGTGTACTGCGGAGCATATAGCTATAGGGGAGCTCAATAAATTTTGCAAATCTTTTGTGTTTTTCATTTCTCGTATAAGGTTTGTATATTTGGTTATTCATTGAGAATCAGGAGTAAATCAATATTCTAGCTTAAAAATAATTGATTATGAAACAAGTTGTTATAAACATACCGGATAATAAGTATCTTGATTTTATTAATTATATTAAAAGCAAGTTTACCGATATTCAGATAAAAGAAAAAAAATCGAAAGCCAACGTAGTAAATGAGAACGAAAGCACCTACGAAACAATGCTTTTGTCCGAAAAAAGCCTTGCCGAGGATTGGCTGTCGGATGAAGACAACAGGTGGGATGATGTTTTATAAAACATGAAATACAAAAAAGGCGATATTGTAATTATTGGTTTTCCGTTTTCTGATTTGTCCAGCACAAAGAAAAGGCCGGCACTTATAATTTCTAACAGCATAGTAAACAAAACCGGTGATTACCTAATGGTTCAGGTCACTTCAAAAATCCGGAACGATACGTTTTCGCTACGTATAAAAAAAACCGATTTCGTTAAGGGCAAGGACCTTCCTTTGCAAAGCAGTATAAGGCTGCATAAAATATTCCTGTTAAACGAAAGTCTGATTATTTCCAGGAATACTGCGGTAAATCCCGGTTTTCTTGATTCGATAATTGAAAATATAATACAACTCATCAAATAAAAGCAATAATTTACGACTAAAGTTTAGGGTCATTTTAGCCTATCTGAAGCACGACATAAGCCAGGTTAAAAAATGCAATGTAAAATACAATATGCTTTAGATTTTTTTAAGGAATCTTAGTCACCGGGTGGCAGCGCCAGTCCTGAGCACTTCGACAGGTCTGTACTGAGCTTGTCGAAGTGCTCAGTACAGACCTGCCGAAGGAAGCCACCCGGTGACTGCTTACTGAATTTACCAACAAAAATGCTTTGCAGCCTATTGCAAACTTGTTCTTAAAACCAGCTGCCATTAACGCTTTGCTCAAATGTTAACCTGCGTGGGGGGTGAGGAATGGTAAGCAAAAACCTGATATCAGTTTAAACATGATGGTTTTAACCATTCATTTTTTTGGGGTCCTGTCTTGAATCAAAAATATCGGTAATAAATATAATTCCATTTTCAATTCTATAGATAATTTTACAATGATCCACGATTAATCTTCTGTGCTGAAGTCCAAGAGGAGCGAGTAGTTCTTCTTTCTGACCGAGAAATGGGTTTTTTATCAGTAATTCTGCTTTATCTAAAATTTTATCCCTTATTAGTATCAACTTATTATGACTTACCTTCAATCTCATAAAAGCAAGCATTTCTTTAAATGAAAATAGTGCCTGTTCGGTGTAAACCAACTTCATTCTTTTAAAAATTCGTTGGTTTTTACTTCTATTTCCGACCGGTCCATCAGTCTTCCATTCTCAATATCCAATTCTGATTTCCGGGCTCTTGAGATAAGTTTTTCTTTTGCCACGCTTTTGTTACCTGCTTCTTGTAAAAGTGCTTTTATTGCTTCCAATATACTTTCATTTCGTTCTACTTCAACAAGTTCTTTAATTTTTTTTCGCAAATCTATAGCTGACATAATATTGCTTTTTACAAAGTTAAACAATTTAGATAATGTTGGTATTGGAATCTTTGCAAATAAAGACTTACTTAATTTTCTACAGTATATTATATCTAACAAAAGCAATAATATACGATTAAAATTTAGGGTCATTTTAGCCTATCTGAAGCACGACATAAGCCAGGTTAAAAAATGCTTAACAGTTAATTGTAAACTTGTTTTTAATACCGGTTGCCATTCCGCTTTGCTAAAATGGCAACTTACGTGGGGATTCTTTGATTTATTGTCTATCTTTGTTAAGTACGAAATAAACATCTTATGAGCTCAAATACAGCCCAAATAAAAAATTATTTGCATAAACTTATTGTTGAGACAGATGACGAAACTATTCTTAACAGAGTTCAAGCTTATTTTACCACGCTTAAAGGTAAAAGTGTTGATTGGTGGGATACGATTTCAAGTCAGGAAAAAGATGCCATTGAAATTGGTTTGAAACAACTCGAAAACAAAGAGGGAACCCCTCATGAAGCAGTAAGCCGGAAAGTAGATAAATTACTTGGTAGAAAATGAAGGGATATCCAATATTCTGGTCTCCTTTAGCGGAAGAAACATACCTCAAAACACTCACATGGATTCTTGATAAGTGGACATTGAGAGAAGCTATTAATTTTGAAAATAAAGTTAATGGTCTGATTGAAAAACTTAAAATTCAAAAAAAACTTTGTCCGGTCTCTTCTACAAAAAATAGCCTGAGACGTTGTGTAATTACCCCACAAACTTCTTTAGTTTATCAAATCAAAAACAAGATTATCGAAATTGTGGTTTTTATTGATAATAGAAGTGATCACAAATATTAGAACTATCTGGCTCGCAATAATCTAGCGCGGATTTCCACCCTGGCGAACAATTATAATCCAGCGAATCTTAGTCACCGGGTGACTGCTTACTGAATTTACCAACAAAAATGCTTTGCAGCCTATTGCAAACTTGTTCTTAAAACCGGCTGCCATTAACGCTTTGCTTAAATGTCAAACTGCGTGGGGAATCAATCAGGTTAAGCCAAGAAGAAGAACCTTTAGTTTTGGAATGCTTTCAGAAGCGGTTTTCCAAACAATATCTAAGTCAACATCAATGTAATCGTGAATGAGTACATCCCTCATTCCAGCCATATCCGACCAGGGTATGTCGGGATATTTACTTCTGAAATCATCAGACACCCTTTTTGTGGCCTCACCAATAATTTCCAATTGTCTCACCACAGCATCCTGAATAATTAAATCGGCAATAAATGCATCATGGTCCAGCTGGTGTATATAAGAGATAATTCTATCTATACTGTTCAAAATATGTTCAATATAGATCCGATCATTTTTCATCTAAAATATTATTTGCAGATCAGTATAGATGTATTCTCTCAATTTTTCATTTTTTAATGCCGGCTCGGTTATAACATCCACTTTTATACCTAATATTTTTGAAAGTTCACGGTGAATCCTCACAAGTTCCAACAACGAAATGGTTTTTTTAAACCCCACCAGGATATCGATATCACTTTCCGCAGTATTTTCCTTGCGGGCATAGGAACCGAAAATACCTATTTTTTCCGGCTCAAAAGGAGCAAGGTACCTAATAATGGTGCTATTTATCCTTTGTCTATCCATATTTTTCAAAGATACTGTTTTTTTATAGTAGCCCAATTAAATACTATAAATATGCATAGCAATAACGATTGTCCTCCAAAGGTGGACAAGTAGCCCTGGGTGTTATCCAGGGCTTGCCCGAAATTACCAACAAAATGCTTTGCAGCCTATTGTAAACTTGTTTTTTAAAACGGTTGCCATTATCGCGTTGCTTAAATGTTAACCTGCGTAGGGGCACTTTTAGCTCGTTTTATTAAGCGAAGGATTGCAAATCCTTCGAAGCGGATAAATTAAATTCGTTAAATTGCAATAATAAAAAATTTGACGGATGAAACAACTGGTTTTAAATATTGAAGAAAGTGAGCTTACAGCGTTTCTTAACTACATAAAAACACTTGATTATGTTTCTGTTACGAGCGAAGAATTTATTGAGATTCCGAAATGGCAGCAAGATGAAGTAGAAAATCGACTACAACTTATTAAAACGGGTGAAATGAAAGCCAGAAGTTGGAGCAAAGCAAAACAAGACATTTTTAAAAAGTGATGGATTATTCCATTGTTATTTCCAAAGCTGCTGAATTCGATATTCGTAAAGCCTTCCTTTGGTATGAAGATCAATTAATGGGTTTAGGGAATGATTTTGAAAAGCACTTTTCTGATGCGGTTAACAGCATCCAAAACAATCCTGTTAAAATTCAGATTAGATATAAGCTCATCCGGATTTTCTTTCTAAAAAAATTTCCGTATGGTATCCACTTCAAAATTGAAGCTTCCGAAATACTTATAATTGCTGTTTTTCACACCTCCATAAACCCTCAAAAATGGAAAAAAAGAGAATAGCCCACTATTTGTACTGATTAAATGTGTAGGAAAAGATAAGTCATAGGGTGGCTTCCTTCGGCAGGCTCAGGACAGGCGCCGCCATCCGGTGACTATTTATATGTGATTTAAAAATTTACCAACATAAATGCACTGCTGCTTATTGTAAACTTGTTTTTAATACCGGTTGCCATTACCGCTTTGCTCAAATGGCAAGCTGTGTGTGGGCACTTTTAGCTTATTTTAATAAGCGAAGGATTGCAAACCCTGCAAAATCATATAAATGAAGAAAGCTTGAAAACAACCCGCAAAAAATAAAAATTAGGCTCCAAAAATTGAAACATACGGATTTATGGTGCAAATCCGCACGAGCGGGGAGGATAAATTTGAACCAATAAAAAAGCCCGGACTTGCCGGGCTTTTGCTATTTCTCTAATCAACTAACCATTCAAAGGCTGAAGATTCTCTTAGCAATACTAATACCAATATCCCAAAGGTATATATCCCTAGCGCAATAATTTTTTTCTTCCTGTTTACCTTATTAATTCGAATAATTAGCAAGGTTATTAGTGATAAGAAAGAGAGTGCCAACAAATAAAACGATACTATAAGACTCCAATTTATAACACTCAAAAAGCCATCTGAGAATACTGTATTTGGGTCTTTATCTACACCATATTCAGGTATATAACCAAACTTAAAAAATGACACTCCAAGTAACATTACTATCCAAAACACGACTAACATTGGAATAAATGCTGTTATTTTAATCATTGTTCTACTTAAACACATAACCTGCTATTTTAAAGATTTGGTGCCAGTTTTGGTCTGGTGGAGTTGTTAACCAACCTCCTCCTCCTAATTTATTTAGAGTTAACTCTCCAAATATAAAAGGTTTGTCAATGCTTACACTAGAATAACTTACTCGTATAGAAGACGTGTTAAATGGGTTGGTAACTTTAAACACTTGTGCAGACTTTCCTGGTGCTGTTACACCATCTATTGCATGCTTAATTCCTTCACCATCTTTAATTGCAAAAGCATTTTTAATTCCTTTAGATTCTGGTTTATAATAAATAGTTTCCCCACTTCTATTTTGTACTGTATAACCATCTTCGTTAAAAGTAATACCTCCTTTTGTACTAGCCGTTAATGTAGCATCAGGTATTTTGTATGTTTTATATCCCCCATCCCAAAATTTTCTTCCATCTATTGCCGCATCTATTCCTCCAGCAAGTCCGCCAATAATACCTCCTGCTACCGCTCCAATGAATGCATTTTGAATTCCACTTACAAAAGCTTCTCCGAAGTTCTGCCCACCAACGAGACTATTCCCAAATCCACTAACAAAACCAGCACCGGCTCCTGCTCCCATTCCAATTACAGCCCCCGATGCAAAACTTGTTGAAACTGTCTGCGCAGCAGCCGAACCAACAAATCCGGCGCCGAACGTACCACTTGCAGCTAATCCAGAACTTATTCCGGCACCAATACCTGCACCCAACGCTCCAGCAACTGCCCCAATAACCAGATGCACCCACTCCCCATCCGGGTCGGTATATTTCAGCGGGTTGTTAAGTGCATAGCTATAGCGGTTATAACCTTGGGTGCTGTAGGGGTCCTGCATCA
>QMMZ01000086.1 GCA_003647525.1 Deltaproteobacteria bacterium
AAAGATCTGGCCGACCTAAACATTAAACCTGCCGCGGAATATCCAAAGACAAGCGAACATATCGAAGATATGGTCTTGCTGGCTGAAAAACTCGTTAATAAAGGATTTGCATATGAAAAACTCCGTTCGCTTTATTTTGATATTTCCCGTTTTTCAGATTATGGAAGACTATCAGGTATTGACTTAAACAAGATAAAAATCGGAGCAACAGTAGATCTGGATGAATATGAAAAGGACAATCCACGAGACTTTACTCTCTTCAAAAGATCCAGGCTCTCAGAACTCAAAAGGGGAATATATGTCAAGACAGACTGGGGCAATGTTCGCCCGTCATGGCACATACAGTGTGCTGCCATGTCCATGAAATATCTTGGCGAATTCTTTGATATCCATACCAGCAGCAGAGCGCTCGTATTTCCCCATCATGAAAATGAAATAGCTATAGCTCAATCCTTAACCGGCAAGCCCCTGGCCAAATACTGGATGCATTGTGATCAGGTTCTGATTAACGACAAAAACATGGGTAACAAAAAAAACAGGCTTACTCTTGAAGAACTTTATGATCTCGGCTTTTCCGGAAGAGAAATAAGGTACTGGCTTTTTTCAAGCCATTACAGAAAACCCATTAATTTCTCAGTCGAACGGATCGAATATGCCAAGCATTCCTTAAAAAGACTTGATATCTGTATTAATTCTTTGATGAATTTAAAAGAAGAGATTTCTTATCCTGAACTTGACCAGCTTATTTATGATATTAAACATGGCGTTATTACCGCCATGGACGATGATCTGAATATTTCAGCAGCACTGGCTTCGATTTTTAATATCATAAAACAAATAAACATATTGATCCTGAAAAAAATGATAGGTAAAGATGATGCCTCCAGGATTATAGATGCATTTCGAAATATTGATTCAGTGCTGGGAATATTTAACTTTGGAGATGAATTTTCAAATCCTGAAATTCTGCGCCTGATTGAGGAAAGGAATAAGGCCAGAGCAGAAAAAAACTGGGATCTTGCTGATAATATACGTGAACAGCTAATATCCCTTGGAGTTACAGTGAAAGACCAGAAGATTACGATTTAGCGCACCTTCGGGCGAATGCAAGATTAGGGCGATCACAAGGATCGCCCCTACGAAAAAAAGGAAATTCTTATACTATTAAATCAGAGGAAACAATGAAACCTATATATTTTCCATTTACATATATTTCCGAACCGGTTTTAGAAGCGCTTTCCGCGTTTTTCAAACAGATTGTCGTTTATCAGCCCTCAAATCTAAAAATACCTGAAAGTATGCAAAAACTGGCTGATAGCGATTTACTTGAAATCCGTATTCCAGTTAAGGGGGATGAGAATAAAATTGATAATATTCTCAAAGACTACAAAAGTTGGGCAAGCATTCATCAGGGAAGCAAAATGGCTTTTTTTAAGACAAAGCCGGACATGATTCCCTTTTTTGGCGAGTTTTCCACATCACAAATTAAAGCAGATATAAAAAAGAAGGAGCAGAAACAACAGAACGAAAAAAAGCAGGACTCTCTTTTAAATGCAAGAATTTTTCTTCATATTGCCCAGGAATTCGACTTGCAAAACTGGGAAATAAACAAAGATCTTTTGTTATTGGAAGAAAAAACCTTGAATCTCATTGATAATCTCAAAGGAGAGGATGAATTATCATTTAAAGGAAATGATAGAGAAAAGGCATTAAAAATAGATTATCAAAGCGAGTATATGACACGTGATCGAATTATTGCATGGACACATTTGTTGCAATACGATCGAGATATGTCAAACCTGTTTATAACAAACAGCCGCTCAGTTGTTGAGCATCTGGTAGAAAAAACCCCTGAGGCAAAAATTGTACTTAGCATTGATTCAATACCACTGATTAACAGCAGGGATAAAAAGACAGAAAAATGGCAGAAAAGTTTAATCAACCAGCTTGAATTACTTCAGAAAGATCCCCTGCCTGCATCAGAAGACTTCAAAATTAACTCTCCTTTTGATAAAGACGACGGCATAAAAGTTTCATTAACATTATATCTTGTCACAGGCGAATCTCCTTATAATTTTTTTACCCGCAGTGCCTGGCATAAAACGCCTGTTAAAAAAATAAATAAGGAAGCCGGATTTAACAATACTCTGATAGGATTTGTTGAATTATAGTCAGTTGGATGCTAAAAGCTAATGGCTAAAAGCTAATGGCTAATGGCCTTTTTCACAAATCTTCACATCGGTAAATAAGCTGAAACTATTGCCGGCATTAAAAAAATACTTTTCGGACAGGCACTAATTATTACCCCAGAAAAATTTTATCAGAATACTTGACTATCATTATTAATTGGTATAAGAAAAATTTTTGACGTATAAAAAAACAAGGTTGATTCTATAATCGTTAATTAATTTTTTAAGAAAGGAGACTTTTTCAAATGGCTTTTAAACCTACTATCGACCTGGATAAATGTGAAGGTTGCGAAGAATGTGTAGAAAATTGTCCTTCTGATGTTTTAGAAATGAAGGATGGTCATGCATTCGTAGCTAACGAGGATGAATGTCTTGGCTGTGAAACATGTGTAGAAGTTTGCGAACAAGGTGCTATTACCGTTGAAGAGATTTAAGTAATCTGCAATTTTTTCCATTTTTCTATTAGCTGATAAGGTGGGCCGCAAGCCCACCTTATCATTTTCTGAAAAAACAATCAAAACTATTTCTTTACAGAAGCATAAATCTTCGCTAAAAACATCCGCCCAAAGCATTCGATTGACTATCCCCCTTTTCAGTTTGACAATAATTGCAATCTGCCTGAATTGTCTTTCTTATTGTCCCGGTAAAAGGTTATGAAAGAAGATCAAATTGTTCATCATTTTATTTTCCAGACAAAGTTTGGTTATTCTGCAATTTTTTATAAAAAAAGTCCGTTTTTACTAACAAGAATAGTACTCCCTAAAACAAATAAAAAAAAACTTTCTGCATTCTCTGATAAAAACAAACAACAAGATTACAATCCGCATAAAAAAGCCATTATTATATCAAAATCAATAATAGATTATTTTAACAGAACGTCTGTTCATATGCTCACGCCTTCATGGGAATGGCTGGATGCGGGCGGACTGACTGAATTGCAAAAACTGGTATATTCAGCCACGGCAAAAATTCCATATGGAAAACTGAGTTCATACAAAGAAATCGCTGAAGTCATCAACAGGCCCAATGCCTACCGTTTTGTAGGCACCACCCTTGCCAAAAACCCCTTTCCGATCCTTATACCATGTCACAGGGTAATCCGAAGCAATAATACAATCGGCCAGTTTGCCGGAGGAAAAAATCTGAAAATAAAAATGATAGAACTCGAAAGAAATACCGTTAAAAAATTTCATTTCAAACCACTATCGAGCAATCAGCTTTAACCCAGCTTTAACCCGTTTCGTCAATTTGTTTGTGGAGTTCGCGCAGGTGCGGAATAGATTAATAGCGCTGATGAAGGATATTGAGTGTTTTGGTCCGATTAGAGGCGACTGGCCAAACTATGGACAGTTATCAAACAATCGGCATCATTGCCATCTCAAAAAGGGTCACCCTACATATGTGGCAGTTTGGAAGGTCGCAGACAAAGAAATACGATTGGTGGAGGTAACTTATGCAGGCACACACGAAAAAGCTCCGTACTGATGATATTATCAGTCTTACAGTTGCAGGTCCTGCTAAGAATAAAGTCAGGGTTTTAAGAGCCGTTAAAACTTTTGGTTTCACAGACATGTCTGATTCTATTGCATGGAGAGACGCTTTTCCGGAATATAGTGAAGATGAATTGTGCGGCAAGGTTCTGGCTGGCATGAGATGCAGGGAGGACATGACCCAAAAGGAGCTTTCGGAATGTACTGGAATACCCCAGAGGCACATTTCAGAGATGGAAAACGGGAAAAGGCCGATCGGAAAGAAAAATGCCCAAAAACTGGCAAGGGCGTTGAATGCCAATTATAAGGTATTTTTATAACCGCCTTTTTTAAAACTCTTTCTGGTCTGTCGAAAATACTGGATGAAAGTGCCACGCGGCATTACAGGCTAAAAACCTGACGATTATGGAACCGGTTTGAAAAGCTCTCCTATTCATCAGGAAGCAAAGAATTTGTACAGGAAACTCAGCTACAGCCCTGGGCGTTCAAAAACAGGATACTGCTTGCTCTACCTCTACTGATTTTGCTAAATGACAGTGGCTTAATTTTCAAACATTCTGAATACGCCTCTGTTTCTTTTCTCTCGGATCCATTCTTCAGGTCTTCTCCGTTCTTTCATCCGAACGTTGCCCTTAAGCTACGGGCATATAGGCTTCGTCCACCTCGCGGAGCCCTCGTGCACCACAGAGTCTTCCCCGTTAGCTTCATGGGCTCGGTTAGATATCGAATCCTGCGCTACGTAGCCCAGAGTTTTTCGTACAGCCCGAAGCCCCTCGGCCATGATGTCTTCGATGTATACCTTAATACCGCCATTTGCTTCAATGCGGTTAAGATACGCTTTGCCCTTTTGAAACACCCTCTTGCCCTTTGACCATCTATTCGCAGCCGTAGAGAATATTCTTCTAAAGTTTTCTGTGTTAACTTTGAATCTGGCTGAAGCGATAGGTCGACTGCCACCTGTGCTCTCATAGATATCACGCGATAACCCCCGGACAAACCCGTTTTTCTGGAAAGGTGCGGCCAGAATAGAATGATGTGTTGTAACATTGCGAGCTGCTTTGAAGAACTTGAATATGTCTAATTGATTCAATTCCTCCTTTTTTTCTGGAGACACCATTTCCTCGATAGACACAAAACAGAATAAGAATGCGTCAAAATATAGAACCATTTGAAAATAAGAGTCACGAGGAGGACCACAACTATCCAAAAACCGACCACAAAGGTATTTGGCCTCCAGATAGCGGAAAAAAGCAGGGTCTGTTTTGGATATTTCGTGTTCGTCGATCATGATATCGTTGTAAGCAATGAATTGATGGTGATCCAGTTAGTATATAATTTTTGTCTAATATCAAATTTAAAACCACTTGACGAGTAAATGTTGATTTTTTTATAACTTTCGAGTTGGGCAACAGCCTGTTTATATCCGGCTTTTATTTTGGCGCTGTGCCTATCTCTATCAGAGAGGTGTTAATCCGCCAGCTTGCCGACAATCAATGTACGATATCTCTATAACCATATGCGGAGTCGTAGATTATACCGTTCTTGTCAATATAGAAAGATGTGTTAATGATACGCACATGTTGTTCCGGGGGATAAACTCTCTTTTCTTTCCTAATAGTCGTCTTATCAGCCTCTTTCTGCTTATAGGTGGTTACAGTACCAGGCCACACGGAAACTTCCTTTTCCTGGTATATCCAGATTTCTCCTCCTTTGTCATCCGGTTCCTTTGCGTCAGGCGGGCCAAGCTGGCCTATAAGGTAAGCCCTGGTCATGCCGTGATAGCTTTCAAGGTTTATCTTTATTGTCTGACAGGCGCAAAGACCTAATACAACGGCCGCCATGAATAATATTGTCTTTTTCATACTGTTTTTTTCTTTCAAATAGCTAAATCATAACCTTTTGATATGATTGACAAGTTATTTTTCGGTTGCAACGCCGTGAAGCGCCATAAAATAGCTTTTTATAAAGCTGTCAGCTTTGAAGCATTTCACGTGCATATTCAAGAGTTGTCTTTGTAATTTCCATGCCGCCTAACATTCTGGCTATTTCTTTTATGCGGTCTTTTTCGTTTAGCGGATTGATAGAGGTGATGGTTCTGCCCTGCGAAACATTTTTTGTTATCCTGAAATGATTATCGCCGAATTTTGCGATCTGCGCCAGATGTGTGATGCAGATTATCTGATGATAGCGGGCAAGTTTAGATAGCTTTTTGCCAACAGCTTCGGCCACACTTCCTCCGATTCCGGCATCCACCTCATCAAAAACCAGGGTTTCTACCGATCCTTTTTCGGCCAGGATAGCCTTTAAAGCAAGAACAATTCTTGAGAGTTCACCTCCGGAGGCTATGCTTGCCATAGGTTTAAGGTCTTCTCCCACATTAGGAGCGATCAAAAAATTTGCCTGGTCAATTCCTGTTTCACTTATAGTATTTCCTTTGACAACAAGGTGGGGATCTGAGTTGTCGCTTGCCGGTATTGTTTGTAAAGATATCTTAAATTTGGTCCCGGACATTCGAAGTGAGGCAAGCTCCTTTTCAACTTTTTTTGCAAGTAGTTTTGCGGCTTGCGATCTTTTAGATGAAAGTTCTAAGGATAACCTGGATAATTCTCTATGCAATTTAGAAAGCTTTGTTTCAATATCATTTATTTGGCCGGAGATATTTTCAATTCCGGAAAGTTCTTGATCTATGGTTTCAAGATGCGAAATTGCCGCTTCAAGGGTTCCTCCGTATTTACGCTTCAATCTTGTGAGGATATCCAGGCGCGATTCCACCTCTTCCAGGCGCTTATCGTCTATTGGTATATTTTTCAGGTAAGTTCTAAGCTCCTCAGCTATATCCTCTATGCGAAACGTCGCTTCACTTAGTTCTTTTGCCTTTGATGTCAGTTCGGAATCTATTGCAGTTGCTTTGTCAAGATTTTTTTTCGCCTCAACAAGCCTTTCAACCACAGCCCCGTTTGCGCTGTAAAGTTCTTCAATGCTGCTGTAGACTACCCTGTAAAGCTCTTCTCCATTTTTTAGTCTTATTCTTTCCTGTTCAAGAAAGGCATCTTCACCAGGTTTTATAGAAGCGTCTAAAATTTCTTTTTTTTGAAATTCCAGCAAATTAATATGTTCCGCCTGCCTGTCTCGTATGTTATTAAGTTTACGAAGCTTCTGAATCAATGGAACAATTTCATGAAAAAGCCTGAAAATCTTGGCGCGCACCGGTAGCAGACCACCGAACTGATCAATAATCATCAGTTGAAGATCTTCTTTTAGAAGACCCTGATGAGCATGCTGCCCGGATATGCTGGCCAGATTTTCAGTTGCCTGGTTCAGCATCTGTATGGTTGCAAGGTGTCCGTTTATGTAAATTTTGTGCCGGTCTCCGCGGGAAATAATTCTTCTTATCAATAATTCTTCAGATGCCTTGCCACCTTGCTCATCAAGAATTTTGAAAACTTTGCTTTCCGGAGTTATTTTAAATAATGCTTCAAGTTCAGCGGTTTCAACGCCTGTTCTAATGAGTTTTGCTGATGCTCTGCTGCCCAGTAAAAGATTAACAGCATTTATAATAATGGATTTGCCTGCTCCGGTTTCGCCACTTAATATGGTTAGACCGTCTGAAAAGCATATATGAAGATTTTCAATTATTGTAAAATTTTTAATGGAAAGTTCTTTAAGCA